>JBMYJC010000032.1:0-10645 GCA_049594055.1 Luteibaculum sp.
ATTTGCATTTACCAAAAGGGGATAGCTTCCCGCCTTGGTAATGATAATGGAGTCTTCTGTCCAGATTTGGCCGTTAAACAGGTAGTTGTATTCTGGGGCTTGGTCTAATTCAAAGATTAAAGCTTTGTCCTCACAGGCAGCTTGCTGTGAAACGAAAGTTTTAAAAGGGTTTTCCTGGAATTTTACCCTAAGGTCTTCCGAGTATGTGCAGGGCCCGTTAAATGCTGTTAGCGTATAAACCCCGGCCCTATGGAAGTATCTGTCTGGTAAGCTAGAAGGTGATTGATCGCTCCATTGCCAGCGCTGGAAATTTTCCATGTTTTGAGGAACAATAAACAAGGAGTCGCCATCGCACAGGGTTGCATCGTAGTTCAATTCAAACCTCGGGCTGGGAATTACGGAGTAAACCATAATATCGGAGGAAAAACATACCTCTCCCTGAATTACAGCCACCACCGTTGCGCTTTCTGTTAAGGTTCTGGTTGGATTCGTATTTCCGTTACTCCAACTAAAATCGTATCCGGTTGGAACGTCTACCACCAAGGTGAGATCATTGTCGCTACAGCGTTCAATATCAGGGCCTAAGTCTAATTTCTGAAACTGTTCCACATACAAATTGAAGCTGTCCACCAATTGGCAAATTCCATTTTGAGCTTCCAGCACGTATAGGTCATCCTCCCGTAATATAAATGTGTTTTGATCTTGCGGTACTCCGTTTATAGTGTACCGGTAGGTGCTAAGGGGGAAATTATAGGAAACAGAATCTGTAGAACAGATCAGCGAATCTGGGTAATTAAGGGTGGGAAGTTGCTCGTGTTTCAAGCGAACAAAAGACTCTTGCGAACAAGTTCCGTTTTTAAGGCGGAAATAATGTAAACCAGGAGTTTTTGTTCCAATTTTTGGATTGTCATTCTCATTTTTCCAGGTATATGGATAAATGGTCTGCAATTGATAGGTAAAGGGCAGATTTTCGCAAATGGTGGTGTCCAGGGGAGGTGGTAAAACAGGGATGCTGTCAATTAAAACCGCAATTTCCTTTTGTGACTCGCAATGCCTGTTAAATGCCTTTAGCACTTTTGTGCCACTGCTGGTGAATGTGCCATTCCGCGTACTATCAGGCAACCAAAACCACTGGGTGAAATGCTTGACTTGCGGCTGAATATTCTGCACTTGGTTTTCGCAGAAGTTTGCGCTATCGGGTAAAACAAGCTCTGGGTATTTTAAAGATTGAAGGTAGCTTTGATCATTTACCACACAACTCTGGTTCCAGAGCCTAAAGGATTTAGCTCCATCTGTATTAAAGCTTCTTTGCCAGCTGGAATCATTATCAAACCAGGCTAAATGGTATGCTTCATTTGCGGGCTCAATTTTTACCCTTCCTGAGTTTCCTTCGCAGAAAAATATCGAATCAGGTGCAATAAACTCGGGCAGCGTATCTCTGTACACCATTACGCTATCCGTAATTTGGCAATACTTGTTGCTCACCGAAAAAGAATGGTAGCCTGGAGTATTAATAAAACGATTTTGCTCGGTAACTCCATCTTCCCAATCAACAGTGCTAGGGATTAAGGAGGCCACGTTAAGTTGCACCCAAACACTATCGGATTCGCAGAATCTATAGCTTGGAACATTATTCCACGTGGGGGCTTGCAATTGATAGGATTGCATATTGTTCTCCCTGGTGCAAATACCGTTAGTTATGGTATAGGACTTAAGGGTACTAGAGTTTATCGATAATTGGGAGGTATCGCCTCCAGCCCAGAATACCTGATAGTTTGGATAATTGGGTAATTGAAATTGAGTGCCATTGCCAGAGCAAAAAGTATCTACGGGGTGAGTGATTAATTGCGGTGGATTCTCTAGCCAAAGCGTGCAGGTATCGGTGGCTGCACAAATACCATTAGTAGCAATTACACGGTACTCACCGGCCTCACTTATTTTTCGTTGGTGGTATCCGTTTGGATTATCCTCCCAAATTAACTCATAACCTTGTGGTACACTGGCCTCCAGTAGGTAAATGGAGCCTTCGCAAATTAGAACTGAATCAGGAACCAGAATATTAGGCTTCTCAATAACATCAATCACTACAAAACCGCTGGCAACACAAAGACTATCAGAATAAGAGTAGAAAAATTTACCCGCAGAATCAGTAAAACTGCGCTGCATATCACCGCTTAGGTTGTCCTCCCAATAAAAAGCGTAAGCTTCGTAATCGTGAACAAAGGGTACTTGGCGTTGGTCGTCTGTACAAATGGGAATGGTAAAAAACTCTGGGTTGGGTAGGGAAGCCAGAAAAACATAGCTGCTATCTCGGGCTGTACATTGATTGTTTTGCACTTCCAAAGCGTACCAACCACTTTGGGTAACAGAAATTTGGTTTCCCTGAGTGCCGTTGGACCAATTTCCACTCCAAGCGCTTGATAAGGAAACCGCTTGGTTGTGACAAGAAAGCACCGTGTCTGGCAATTGAAGTACAGGGAATTGGTCAATTTTTAGTTCCAGGCTTTCAGAGATATTGCAAGTTCCATTAATTACTTCAACCGTGTAGTTTCCTGCCTGATTTAGAAAACGCGAATCTCCCATAAAGCCGTCTGACCAGGTGTAAACATCGCCCGAAGTGTTACTTGGACTCACCCAAACGCTGTCTCCCTCGCAAACTTCGAATAAGGGGGGATAAGCATCCTGTGGGATACTATCTTGCTGGTAGTAAATGCTATCTCTGTGGCTGCAGTAGCCATTGCTTATTTCCAACCAATACTCACCAGAATTGCTAAGCGTTCTCGGGTTAACATTGCTACCATCGTTCCAAGCCAGACTTTCTCCAGGGAGTAAAGGGTAGCTTACCACGGCTGGCGCAGTCTCACAGGCTTGGATGGAATCTGGAATAGTGCTACTTATCTGGGCAGCTGTATCTAGTTGAATGCTGTCTTTAACCGAACAGGCTGGACTGTATTTTTCTACGATATAGGTGCCAGGAAGATTTAAAGTTCTGCTATTGGCTACCAGGCCATCTTGCCATACACAAATTTCTCCAGAGAGAAGCGGGATGTTGACCTCCAAGGTAGATTGACTGCAGATAGTAGTGTCTTCCGGAAAGTTGGTAATAGCAATTTCTTCAAAGGAGATGTGGATGCTATCTCGGGAAATACAAGGCCCTTCCTGTGCAACAAAAAACAGGGTGGTATCGGTGGTAACGCTAATCTGTGGACTTGAAATTAAACCATTCCACAGGCCCGCGCTTGGAGCGGTGAGTTCAAAAAGTTCCTTGTTGCACAGGGTTGTATCGGGGCCAAGATCTACATTGGGATAAGAAAATTGAGTTATTTGAATACTGTCTCGGAATAAGCAACTTCCATTTACGGTCTCTAACCAAATGGTTTCAGTGCTTTTTACCGTTTGGGTGGGAGTATTGGAGCCATTGCTCCAAAGCCCAGGAATAGGAGCGGAGATGGTGGCGGAATCTCCCGCACAGATCTGTACATCGGGTCCTAATTCAAATTCTGGAATCGTATCAATCTGCACGACAATGCTATCGCGATTGCTACAAAGTCCATCGCTTACTTCCAACCAAATGGTATCTGTTTGGTTAATGCTTAGGCTGGATGCAATGCTTAGATCCGACCATAAAAAACTGGTAGCACCGGGGGCATTTGGAATTAGAGTAAAAGGACCTTGGCAAAGGGTGGTGTCATTTCCAAGGTCTATTGAAGGTAGTGGGTTTTGAGTTGCTTGTATGGAATCCCTGTGCGTACAGGTTCCATTCACGGTTTCAAACCACAGGGTACTACTCTGGCTAACCCATATTGAAGTTTCCGCTGAGCCATTGTTCCAAAGTCCGCTGAGGGGTGCGCTAATTTGAACCGAATCTCCAGCGCAAAACTGTAGATCTGGACCTAAGCTAAATGTGGGTTGCGTATCAATCTGAATTTCAATCTCATCGCTAAAGGTGCAGCCAAAGAGGCTTAGCTCTAGTCCATAGGTTCCCGATTGCGAAACGGTGAGTGTGTGTTCGTTAGAGCCATTAGACCAGTCGAAAATACTCCCGGGTATTACCGAGGGTGCAAGAGTTAAAGGACCTTCGCAAAGCGAGGTGTCGGTGCCTAATGTAAATTGAGGTTTAGGATTTACCGTGATTACCACGTCTTCCTCATAAATACATCCAAGCCCAGCAGAATCAGTCTCAAGCGTGAAAGTGAATTCAATGGGAGCAGTGGTTTCATTAACCAGAACAAAGCTTTGTTGCAGGGCATTAGGATTTCCAAAAAATTCCTCGGGCTCCCAATGTGTTGTAAAACCAGGCGAGCCGGGGATGCCCAAATTAATGGTGTCCCCAGAACACACCAAGGTATCTAATCCAGCTAATGGCCGGTCTATTATGGTATAAGGAAGACAGGGAGCAAAACTGATATTATCAATACCAAAATCGTTTCCTGCGGCAATTAGCGATTGATTTTCTATACAAATTGTGGCCGTAATGGAATTTCCGCTATTCCAGTTCACAAAAAATTCCTGCCACACATTGGTAGTATTGGGTGCAGAAAAAATGTCACCTATTTGTACACCGTTGATGCTGAACTGCAACAGGGCCGGGTTACTGGGATGAACCGAGGAAATCCAGGTGCTAAAATTGTAATTGGTGTTGGGAATAACAGGTATGGTCTGGCACCATACCTTGGTTCCAGGAATGGGCGCTCCATTAATAATCATGAAATTACCACTCCCACCATATCCTTTTCCATTAAAACTGCCGTGATAGGTTTTTGCGTTAGGACCAACCATGTAGTTGGCCTCTGGGTAAAGGTTTGTGCTGTAGTTGTAGTTGGAGGTGAAACCGATGTTGCCCAATTCGAAACCACCGTTTACTACCATGTTGGTGGTTTTATACTGACAAGGGCCACATTGCCCCCAAGTTTGAATGATGGAGGACAGAATACCAATGCATAAAATAAGATATCCTTTCATGGTCCGTTGATCTAATTGGGATGGACTTTGGGGCACGTAAAAGGTACGTACACCCACCTGAAAGCGATATTTCTTTTAGTTGGAACTGGAAAGTTCTTAGTCTAAGCGAAGGGATATTTCGATTAGCGATTATTTAAATTCCATCGATTGAGGGGTGGAGCATCCAAACTAGAGAGCACGTTATTTTGGAATTTATACAATCCAGCAATAGCTATCATGGCGCCATTGTCTGTACAGTATTCAAAGCGCGGAATGTACATCTCCAGGTTGTCTTCTTTAGCCCAAGCACTTAATTCTGCTCGTAATTGGGAGTTTGCGGAGACGCCACCCGCAATGGCAATACGTTTTATACCTTCTTGCGCAGCAGCCATTTTTAATTTTCCAAGCAGGTATTTAACAATGTGGTTTTGGTAAGAAGCGCAGATGTCTTTTAAATTTTCCTCAATAAAATTGGGGTTTTTCCTTATGCCATCTTCCAGAAAATAGAGCAATGCAGTTTTTACTCCGCTGAAGCTGTAATTTAAACCAGGAACTTTGGCTTCAGAGAACTCAAAGGCCTTAGGGTTTCCCTCTTTGGCTAGCTTGTCTATTACCGGACCACCGGGGTAGGGTAAGTTTAACAGCTTTGCGGCCTTATCAAAGGCCTCACCGGCTGCGTCATCAAGGGTTTCCCCAATGAGTTCAAATTCCAGTGGGGAGATCACCTTAACCAATTGGGTATGCCCTCCAGAAACCGTAAGGCATAAGAAAGGAAAGCTGGGATTATTTTGGTCGGGATGTTCAATTAAGTGAGCCAGAATATGAGCCTCCATGTGGTTTACTTCTACCAACGGAATTTGCAGGGCTTGAGAGAGCGATTTAGCAAAGGATACGCCTACCAATAGGGCTCCCATTAAGCCAGGTCCGCGCGTATAGGCTATTGCGTGCAGTTCTTCCTTTTTAATTTTAGCCTTAACCAGCGCTTCACTCACCACGGGTACAATGTTCTTCATATGCGCCCGGGAGGCAAGCTCTGGAACCACACCACCATAACGAGCGTGAATTTCCTGCGTGCAAACCACATTAGATAAAATTTTCCTGCCCCGAATTACCGCTACAGATGTTTCATCACAAGAGGATTCAATCCCAAGTATTAAAGGCGTTTCTTTTCCCGTTATCATTACATTTGCCGCTAATTAACAGGAAATCAAATACATAAAAAAAATACTGGTTTTTCTTGCCGTGCTTATCAGTTTTCTGGTAACGCTGGGCTTCCTGATTTTTTATGTGAGTCCTGTTCAAACCATGGCCGCAAAGTTACTGGCTAAAATGGTTTATGAGGAAAGCGGTATACAAATGAAGGTAGATCGTGTTGCCATACGCTTTCCAAACGCCATTGAACTAGAGGGTCTATGCATTTACGACCATCTTGGAGATACGCTGATCTCCTGTGGACAACTCAGAACAGCTTTTTTAGCCGCTAACGGCAGTTTCAGCAATATTAAGTTGGGGGCAACCCGCCTAAATAAACCCAATTTTTACCTCCATAGTGCGGAAGGAGATTCTTTAAGCAACCTGGATCATATCCTGAGAAAATTGGATTCTGGTAGTCAATCGGAGAATGAATTTCGGCTAACATTTAGCGATATAAAGTTTTCCAAAGGCCGTTTTACCCTTTGGATGGAAGGAGATCCAATAGACTCGGGGATTAACTTCGACTCGCTGGTGGTTAGAAACATTGAAGCAGATGTTAGAAAGTTTGATCTTCGAGGTGATTCGCTGTTTTTAGGCATCCAGCATTTGTCTGGCGAGGAGGGACAGGGCTTAACCTTACAGGAATATCATGGAGACTTTGCCTATTCCTCCCACTCCCTAAATTTTTTGGATTTTCAATTGCGAACAGCTGATTCCAGGGTGGATGGCAGTTTTACCATGACTTACAATTATGTGGCAGATTTGGCCGACTTTTCTAATAAAGTCCGTCTGGATGCCGATTTAAAACCTTCCTTACTGGTTTTAGATGACATCTCCACCCTTGTTCCAGCCTTTAAAAACATCAAAAACGATTTTTTTATTCGCGGTAGCTTTACCGGGAAAATTGCTGAGCTGCAAGGAAATGATGTAGTTCTGGAATGGGGAAACTCATCCTTCTTTCGAGGCAATATGTACTGTTACGGCTTGCCTAACATTCAAAATACCTACATAGATTTTGATGTAGATTACCTGCGTACCAATTACCAGGATCTTATCCTTCTGGATATCTTAGAAAAAGAGAATGGCTCCTTTATTCCACCAGAATTTAAGCACCTGGGCCAGTTAGACTTTAAAGGATCATTTACCGGATACCTAAATGATTTTGTTGCCTATGGTGATTTAAATACGGAGGTTGGCTCTCTAAGCTCGGATATATCGGTTTACAGCAAAGCCGATACCCTTCGATATTCCGGAGACATAAAATCCAAACAATTTAATCTAGGCGCTTATTTTAAAAATCCGCAGTTGGGCGCCCTGAGTGCCAGCATTAATGTAAATGGGCAGGGAAGTAACCTAGATCGTTTAAAAGCCAAGGTGGACGGGAAAATAGAGTCTTTTGAATTTAGTGGATATAAGTACAGCGATATTCGTCTGGATGGGGTCTTTAATAAGCGTACTTTTACGGGGTTTTGCGAGAGCCGGGATCCTAACTTTAATTTCAATTTTAACGGTCTGGTAAACTTTCAAAACCAGGTTCCCAAATACGATTTTAGCGCGGACTTATTCGGGATAGACCTCTCTGCTCTGAAGCTATTGGAGGACAGCTTAAATGCCGGCCTCAGTGGTCGAATTAGCTTACAGGGCGAGGGAATAGCTTTTGCCAATTTTAAGGGTCTAGCACAGGCCAACAACCTTAGTTTTTGCATCTCAAATGAGGAGTATTATTTAGGGGACATTCGCGCGGAGACTTTCGAGGAAAAAACCAAGGGCATCCGTTTAAATTCTCAATTGGGTAATGCCGTTGTGCGAGGAGATCTGTATCCTAACTATTTGATTGACGATTTAAAAAGAGCCCTATCAGAAATTAGCTCGGTTTATTTTGCAACGGCCACTAGTGATAGGAAAAATGAGCAACAAAACTTCAATTTTGAGATTGAGTTAACCAATGCGGAAATCTTATCGGGAATTCTGGCCAAAGATTTTGATTTTTCCGGAGGTCTTTCCCTAAATGGATACTTTAAAAGTGCTAGCAATGAGCTGGGTTTTAACGGCAACTGCGATGCCCTACGCATTGGCAGCAACAACATAGAGCAACTTATTATTGAGGGGAGTAAAAGTGGCTCGGTAACCAATTTTTGGTTGCATAGTGAGTTTTTAGATCTGGGCGCATTTAAACCCGGCAAACTAGATTTTACCCTGAAGGGAGTTTCAGATAATTTTCAAACAGCCCTAACCTGGAACAACCCACGGGTAACCGATGGCAATATGAATGCTCTGGTTGAGATTTTAGGACAGAGTAAGGGGCGTGTAGACTGGTTGCCATCAACCGCCACGTTTGCTGAAGAAAAGTGGGATTTAAAAGAGGGTGCTCAAAGCAGCTGGGATAGCACCGGTTTCACTTTTTCCAATATTGAATTTAACAACCAGTTTCAGGAGCTATCCTTTGCCGGGAAAATTGGTAGAAGCTTTGAGTCGGTAGATGTTGAGCTCTTTACCAAGAATTTTGCCTTGAGCAACCTGGAGTTTTTAACAGGAGGAAAACCCGAAATAACCGGAGTTGCTAATGGTACAGCACAATTTATTAGGACTCAGGACTCAGTTTTATTGGCGAGCAATCTGGACATTAGAAACTTGAAACTGAATGGGAAACAGGTGGGGAATGTTGTTTTGCAATCCAACCAACAACAAGCCAGTAAGCGGGTAGGATTTAGTGGAACAATAGTTCAGGACAATCAAATAGGAAAAGCGAGATTTTACGGAACCTATGCAACTGCAACGGATGAACCCCTGCAGGTTAATGTAGATTTTACCAAGTTTGACCTGGCCTTTCTGGATGGACAGTTTTCCGAAGATGTAACTAAAATTCAGGGAAAAGCTTTTGGAAGCATTGCTATTAGCGGTTCTATTGATTCCCCTAAAATGCGCGGCAAAATAAAGATTGAGGATGCCTACTTCTTTATTCCCTTCTTACAAAGTGGCTTTGCCTTTAACGATGAAATTATTGTCCGCCCGGATTATATAGGAATCAATTACATTGATTTAAAGGATGATTTGGGAAGAACTGCGAAACTCACAGGAACCGTACTCCACGATGATTTTAGTAACTGGAACTACGACTTTTTTGCCGAGTTCACTAACAACCGGGTATTAAACACCACAAAGTTTGATAATTCTACCTTCTACGGAACCTTATACGCAAGCGGTACACTGGACATTGCGGGTTATGCTGCTAACACCCGAATAGAGGTAAATGCAAAACCAGAAAAAGGAACACAAATCAATATTCCACTGGGTGGGATAGAGGAATTAGAGGACCTGGATTATGTGCAGTTTGTAAGTAATGAGAGTGAGAAGGAGGAGGAAACCACGGTGGATCTCTCTGGCCTGGATTTAAGTTTAGAATTTGATGTAAACCCCAATGCGGTAATTCAATTGATTTTTGATGAGGCTGTAGGAGATATTATAAGAACCACCGGATCTGGCTTGATAAAAATGAATATTGATGCCCGCGAGAACTTCGAAATGTTTGGCTCTTATGCTGTAGATTATCTATTTACCCTTGAGAATTTGGTTAACAAGCGCTTCGACATTCAGCAGGGAAGTACTATAAATTGGTTTGGAGATCCCTACGAAGCCTTGTTAGATATTAACGCCAAATACGAGGTTAGGGCCCCGCTCTACGATATTCTCTTAACGGCAGATGAAAGATTTAAACGCAGAGAACCGGTGATTGTGCAGATGCACCTTGCCGAGCGCCTCGTGAATCCGGAAATCAAATTTGACATAGCCTTGCCCAATGCGGATGACTTTGTTCGAGGGCAAGTAAAGTCGGTGGTGAGTACCGAGCAAGAAATGAACAGACAGGTTTTTGCGCTTTTGGTGCTTAATCGCTTTGTTCCACCATTAAATGCAGGGCCTACGCAGGAGTCGCGCTCTGCTGTGAGTTCCCTGGGAAGTTCCGGAAGCGAGCTGCTATCCAACCAGGTAAGCAATATGGTCTCGCAAATATCCTCCGATTTTAACCTGGGTTTTAATTATCGCAGTGGAGACCAATTGACCCGAAGTGAAGTAGCGGTTGGACTTTCTACACAAATATTCAATGAGCGGGTATCCATTTTCTCCAATTTCGGGGTAACCGACAGAAGCAGTAGTAACCCCAATGGACTGGTGAGTGATTTTACGGTTGAATACGCCTTAACCAAAGACGGAAGGGTGCGACTAAGAGCCTTTAACGAAACAGCGGATAATATCTACACCGGATCCAATCTATCGCCTTTTATTCAGGGCGTGGGTCTAAGCTACAGCACCCAATTCGACAACCTGGCAGAGCTTTGGAAGCGCTTTAAAAGCCGCATTACCCGAAAAGAGGAAAAAGAAGAAGCAGTTAATTGAGAAGCTCAAAGCTGAAAGCTGAAAGGTTGAAGTGTTGATGAGTTCAAGCGTTGAAAAGTTGAGAAGTCCAAAGCTGAAAGCGAAAGGTTCACGTGTTGATGAGTTGAAACGTTGAAAA
>JBMYJC010000033.1:0-7245 GCA_049594055.1 Luteibaculum sp.
CTGGTTAAATTTTCTTGATTATTGGGATGTCAAACAGAACTTTTGCTCGAAAGCGGCTGCAAATGTACAGCTAAATTCCATTCACCTCCAAATAAAAAATGAAAAAATTATTCCTGGCCGAACTGCAAATCGAAAAGGGTTTTATAATGTCCCTGTTTTTCAAGGAGTTGGAAATGGGTACCCATCTCAATAATTCTTCCTTTTTCCATTACAATTATCTTATCCGCCTTTTGAATGGTGGAAAGCCGGTGAGCAATAACGATGGAAGTACGTCCTTTTGTTACCTTTTCTATGGCTTTTTGGATAAGAATTTCCGATTCGGTATCAATTGAAGAGGTAGCCTCATCCAGTATTAAGAGGCTGGGCTTATAAACATAAGCCCTGATAAAGGCAATTAATTGCCGCTGACCAACCGATAATACTCCGCCCCTTTCTTTAACATCATAATCGTAAGTTCCCGGCAGCTTGCTTATAAAAGCATGTGCCTCTACCTCACGTGCGGCAGTTTCAACCTCATTTACACTAATATTGGGATTCTTGAGCGTGATGTTGTTGTATATACTATCTGAAAAAAGGAAAACATCCTGTAGTACCACCGCTATGTGCTGCCGCAAAAACTCCAGATCGTAATCCCGAATAGAAATTCCATCCAACAGAATTTCTCCTTTTTGAAATTCATACAACCTGGACAGTAAATTAATCACGGTTGTTTTACCTGCCCCAGTTGCCCCCACAATTGCAATGGTTTCTCCGGGCTGCACTTTGAAAGACAAATCCTGGAGCACATAATCATCATCCACGTAGGAGAAATAAACGTTTTTAAACTCTATTTCCCCTTTAATCTGGCGATTTGATACCGTACCCTTATTCTCTATGCTAGCCTCCGTATCCAAAAGATTAAAAACCCTTTCACTTCCCACCATACCCATTTGAAGCACATTAAAACGGTCTGCTAATTGCCGGATAGGCCTAAACAGCATATGGATCATCAGAATAAACTGGAATAAAATCCCGAAAGTGACTTCGTCCCTTATTACCCCCTTTACACCATACCACACCAAAAGGGCAATGGATACGGCAGAAAACAATTCTACCAGAGGAAAAAATATAGAATTCGCCCATACAGAATGAATGTGGGCATCCATATGCTCCTTATTGATTTTCTTAAACTTTTCGTACTCTACTTCCTCCCGGTTGAAGATTTGCACAATGCTCATTCCTGTGACGTGCTCTTGAACAAAAGCATTTAAACGCGATACCTGCTGACGAACTGCGGTAAATGCCTTCTTTATGGCATTCTTAAACATATTGGTGGCTACCAATAAAAGCGGGATTGAAGCAATGGAAAGCAACGACAATTCCCAATCAACATAAAACATGTAGGCTACAACTACTACTAGTTTCAAAATATCACCGATTATAATGAGTATGCCTTGAGAGAATATTTCACCAATGGTCTCTATGTCGGAAACTAACCTTGTAACCAAGGTTCCTATGGGCGTGTTATCAAAAAACTTTAGCCGAAACGCGCTAACATGGTCGAACAATTTTGCTCGCATATCAATGGTGACCGATTGGCCCAACCAGTTGGCATAGTAGGTTTGGAAAAACTGGAATATGGATTCTATTACCAACACCGCCAAGGTTATCAATGTAATTAGCAATAATCCTTGTTGGTCCCCAGTAGCGATGTAGGCATCAATTGCATTTCCTATTAACATTGGTTTTACTGGGGCTAAAAAACCCAGGATGATGGTGAGAATGGCCGTGAGTACGAATCTACTTTTGTATGGGCGCACGAATCGAAGTACTCTTTTGAATAACCCAAAGTCAAAGGCTTTGCCTGAAACACTTTTTTTTGCTGCTATTGCCTCTGCCATTCTAAGTTTGGATATTTTATATCAGTTAAATAAAGGCCACAAGCTTTTACCGATTCTCCTGCGGCCCCTCGATTTTTTTGTTGCAAAACTAGATTTACGTGATCTGGGTCTTCCTTACCCAGACCAATTTGAAACAGGGTACCAACGGTAGCTCTTACCATATTTCTCAAGAAACGATTGGCTGAAATTGTAAAAACATAGACCCCCGAATTTAGCTCCCAGCCTGCAGAAAATACCTGACAATAGTTATGCTTCGCAGACCCGTGCAATTTAGCAAAGGAGGTGAAGTCTTTTTCTCCCAACAGGAAAGCGGCTGCTTTATTCATGGCCTCTAGGTCCAATTCCCTAAAAAGCTCCATAGATAAGCCTTTCAAAAATGGGTTTTTACCTACGTGACACCAATATTCATAGGTTCTCTGAGTAGCATCGTATCTCGCATGAAAATCTAAATTCACCTCCTGGATTGCATGCACCGCAATTTCTTTTGCAGCTGCTGCCCAGAGTGGAACCATTCGCGGAACAGTGATTGATGACGCAAGTGGTGAAACCATTATTGGTGCTTCTGTTGTAATTGAAGGTACAACTACCGGAGCATCAACCGACCTTGACGGTAAGTTTGAGATCAAGGCTCAACCCGGGACTTACAACATTGAAGTTTCTTTTATTTCCTTTCAGCGCATTAAAGTTAGTGATGTGCAGGTTAAGTCTGGCGAAGTAACGGCTATGGGAACCATTCGCATGGTGAGCGATGCAGAGCAACTTAACGAAGTGGTTGTAACTGCAAAAGCGGTTAAGAATACCGAGGCTGCCCTGGTTACCATGAAGAAAAAATCTGCCAACTTAATTGACGGTATTTCTGCTGCTAGCTTTAAAAAAATTGGAGACTCTGATGCAGCTGGAGCAATGAGTCGTGTTACCGGAGTTTCTGTAGAGGGTGGAAAATATGTTTATGTACGTGGGTTGGGAGATAGATATACCAAAACAACTCTAAATGGAATGGAGATTCCCGGTTTGGACCCCGATAGAAACACGGTTCAAATGGATATTTTCCCTACAAACATTATAGACAATATTGTAGTGTCTAAATCTTTTACTGCTGATTTACCAGCAGACTTTACGGGTGGAGCAGTAGATATTTCCTTAAAAGACTTTCCAGACGAAAAAACCATGAACGTTGGAGTGGGCGTGGGTTATAACCCTGCCATGCACTTAAACGACCAGTATATTACTTACAATGGAGGTAAAACTGATTTCTTGGGTTTTGACGATGGTACTAGGGAGATTCCAACCGCTGGAAACGACTTTGTTCCTTTTAGGACGGATGCGGTGAGAGATCCTAGAGGTCCTGCCGGACAGCGATTTTCTCAAATCATGAGTGACTTTAATCCACAAATGGGTGGTTATCAAACCACAAGCCCAATGAACGGTGACTTAAGCTTTTCTTTTGCTAATCAGAAGGCAATGGGTCTACGCAGCGTGGGATATAGTTTTGCGCTTTCATACAAAAATAGCACAGAGTTCTACGAGGAAGCCGAATACAATCTATATGGTAAAGCGCAAAATCCAGACGAAAAAGAACTAACACTGCTTCAAATGCAGCGTGGTAAATACGGGGTAAACAATGTGCTTCTGGGTGGAATGGCAGGCGTAGCCATTAAATCAGATCGCAGCAAGATCAAATTAAACTTGCTTCACTTACAAAATGGAGAGAGAAAGACAGGCGAATTCGCTACTGTAGTAACGGATGTTGGAACAGAATATCAAGCTGACCAATACAACTTGGAATACAGCGAAAGAAGCTTAACCAACGTATTGGTAAACGGTGTTCACCGTTTTGAGAATGATGATTGGAAACTGGATTGGAAAGTTTCACCAACGCGTTCTTCTATCGAAGATCCAGATATTCGTTTTTTACGTCTTGGCGATGGCCAGGAGGGTGGGGTAATTAGTACTCAAGTGGGAATTCCGCAAAGAATTTGGAGATACCTTGACGAAGTAAATGTGGCCACTAAGGTTGATGTAACGAAAGAAACCAAGCTTTTTGGTGAGGACGCAAAAGTGAAATTCGGTATATCTGGAACCTACAAGAACAGAGATTTTAACATAGAAAACTTCTCCATTCTTCCAGGAAATGCCCCATTAACTCCAGATTCTGAACCCAACGATTTATTCAGGGACGAATATTTGTTTGATGCCGATAACACCGGTGGGGTATACTACCAGGCAGATTTTATCCCATTAAATCCTAACAAATACAATTCATTCATTTTCTATAACGCTGCCTACGGTTCATTGGAATTTAAGCCGGATCCCTTGCTTAAAGCAATTGTTGGATTAAGAGCTGAGGCTTACAACCAATATTACACAGGTATCAACCAAAATGGAGATATCAATCTTCAAGATTCTTTGGTACTAGAGGATTTGGATCTTTTCCCAACCCTAAACTTAATTTACAACCTTACAGAAAAGCAAAACTTGAGATTCTCTTACTCAAGAACTATTGCCAGACCTTCATTTAAGGAGATGTCTTTTGCAGAAATTCTTGATCCTATTACGGGAAGAACATTTGCCGGAGGGCTTTTTGGAGAAACAACTGGAACGGGTGATGATGCAATTACCCTTTGGGATGGAAACTTAAGATCTACCCGCATCAACAACTTTGATATTCGTTGGGAGGTGTTCCCAGAGATTGGTCAGAATATCTCGGTGAGCTTCTTCTACAAAACATTTGATGCTCCTATCGAATATGTTCAGTTCCTGGCGGATCCTGGTACTTTCCAAGCCAGAAACGTTGGTGATGCAACACTTTACGGAGCTGAGTTCGAAATTATCCAGTCTTTAAACAAGATTTCTGAGAAACTGTCTAAGTTCAATTTCAACGCAAACATAACCTTCGCAAAATCTAGTATTGAATTGTCGGCCTCTGAAAAATTATCGAGAGAAAGCAGTGCTAGAACGGGCGAGGATGTGCCAGACAGAAGAGCTATGGCAGGGCAAGCTCCTTACATCATCAACACCGGAATTAGCTATGCCGATAGAGAAAAAGGTTTTGATGCTGGAATTTTTTACAACGTGCAAGGACCAACCTTACAGTTTGTTGGTTTCGGTAACCAAACCGATGTTTATTCGGTTCCTTTCCACAGTTTAAATATTAAAGCCAGCAAGAACTTTGGTAAGGATGATAGAATGAGCGCTTCTTTTAAAGTAAGCAACCTTCTTAACGATCTTAAAGAACAAGTTTTTCAAGCTTATGAGGCAGAAGACCAAATATTTACACGTCTTCGTCCGCAGAGAACTTTTAGCTTAGGATTTAGCTATAGAATATTCTAGATAGTAAATAGACTCAATAAAAAACCCCGATTCATAGCTTTTGAATCGGGGTTTTTTGTTTGTATGGCTAGCGATTAATCAGTTTTAGGGAGCAGGGATATAAGTGTTATCTCCGGGAACTTTCGGGAATTTTTTATCCTGCCAATCCTTTTTTGCTTGCTCTAGTCTGTCTTTGGAGTGCGAAACAAAATTCCAATACAAATGGCGCTCTTCTGCTAAGGGAGTTCCACCAAACAACAGGACCCTTGATTTGGCCTCAATTTTTAGCGGACATTTATTTTCCTGCATGGAGATAAGCATTTGCCCTGCCTTTATTTTTTCTTCGTTGGTGTGCACCGTACCTTCAACAACCACAACTGCAATCTCTCCTTCAACCTGGTTGCTTATGTCCAGGTCTACTTGCCCTGGGGCAAATAGGTCCACCATAAACAAAGGCGATAATACCTTGAGTGGAGACTCCATTCCAAAAGCTTTTCCAGCAGCCACGCGTACTCTCATTCCTTGGTGCTCACATTCTGGAATATCATTTTTAGGCACGTATTGAAAGTGGGGATCACTCTCTTCTAGTTCTTTGGGCATGGCAACCCATATCTGGTATCCGTGCATTTTTCTGGTTTGTCCATCCCGCAAGTTTTTAGGAGTTCTTTCTGTATGGGTAACAGCCTTGCCCGCTGTCATGAAACCCACATCTCCGGGCTTAATTATCTGCACGGCTCCCGTACTGTCGCGATGTTCAATTTCCCCTTCCAATAAATAGGTAAGGGTAGATAAACCGATGTGAGGGTGTTGGTCAACATCCATGTACTTTCCTGGGCCAATCTCTGCAGGGCCCATATGATCGATAAAAGTAAATGGGCCCACCTGGCGTTTTCTGCGGAAGGGAAGTAGTCTTCCCACCAAAAATTGGCCAATATCTCTGGCGCGTTCATCTACTAGTATGGTATTGTTCATACTGGCAAGATGGATAAAAAAGCCGGACCTTGTTTTAAAGATCCGGCCTCAAAAAAAAAAGCTTTTCTAATCTTAGAAATAATAGTTCAAGGATATATTGGAGAAGGTTGGGCTAAAATTGATTTTAGTCTCTTGATTTTCCGTTCTGGTTTCGGTTTCCTGCGTGTTAGGATTATAAAGGTCTACTTCGCGTTCAAAGGTCTGTTTTGCCCTTAGGTATCGTATTCCAAACATCCCACCTACACTAAATTGAGGATTAAAAAAGTATTCTACACCAAAAGCTAATTGACCACCAAAAAGTCCAATGTTTTTAACATCCTCTTCAAAATCCTTATCGGGTTCACCATCTTGCTCGTAACTGGCCCAAATTATTGGTTTAGATACAGCTAGCGATATAAAAGACTTTATACTCTCTTTCTCCTGGATAAAATACTTTAATCCTAAACTTGGAATTAGGGCATTGGCCTTGGTTTCATCTGAAATTTCGTCATTTACGTATTCGCTACCATTAAATACAAAATTGTCCGAGTTGTAGCTAACGCTGGCTCCGATGTACTGTAAGCTAATGGTTGGGATTAGTTTACTGTTAATGCGGTATCCGTATTGGGCTCCTTGAAGTCCTATTCCCGTGGATACGCTAAACATGCTTTGACTGTACGAAAGAGTCGAACAAAAAACTACGGAAATACAAAAGGTTAAAATATTTTTCATTCTTAAAATTTTGGGCTAAAACTAATTTATTTTCTAAAAGGATGGCAGTTTGTTTAGGCTTTAATAAAAAGTTTAATTTAATTTCAGTACAAGGCTGGGGTTGGGGAATTACCGTGTAGTAATTATTATACTCAAGGTAGGATTTAGGTTGTCCTTAAACTCTGGTAACTCATAAGCCCCGTGCCGGTAATACAAGCCGGCACCAAACCCTAGGTAGAAGAGGTCCAGGTATTTTAAGCGCAGCACATTATCAATTAAAACACCGCTCTCATGGTAGCCCTTTCGCATATCTCCTGCAGAAAACGGGTTTTCTGTACCTCCTTCGTTTTCTCCCCATCCCATGTTGTGGATTAGTGCTAGTTGCGGTTTAAAT
>JBMYJC010000033.1:7255-10546 GCA_049594055.1 Luteibaculum sp.
TTAGGAAAACATACACATAGCGCTGATTTAAAAACTCATAGGGAGTCATACTCTGAAAATGATTCCTTGTATTGATGTACAAATTGCTTTTTGAGCCCATTCCAGTAAAAGATAGTTCTGCAGGGGTATTTCCTTCCTGATATCCACCCAAAACCGAGATATAACTGGTGCCCAGGTTTCTGATGTCAAAATCATCTTCTATCCTCAAGAGGTACTGTGTAAAGTTGGCGTTGTTGTCCTGCAATATTGAGGCGCTGTTAACTATGGTTCCATATAGGCTCGGATACTTTGAGCCGTAGCTTTGAGCCTTACCAAAAACCTCTACCAACTTTTCTTTATAGCTATACCTGAAATCCAGTTGAGTGTACTCTAGCGAGTAGCCATTTGCATTGGCAATAAAATTTTCTGTTTGGGTGGGGAACCCAAAGCTCTCATTAAATACTCTATAACTACCTGCGCTTACCGCCAGCTGCAAGTCTCTGAAAAGCCTCATTTTGTATTGGGCCCCATAGCCTGTAAAGCGCGCCATATTGGAAGCTAAAATGCTACGTGTTTCGGAACGGTAGAAATAAAATGGGTTTAAGAAAACTTTACCGCTTTCTCGTAGATCTGAGCTATAGGTGAACTTAAGAGTCGCCTGGCGCAGTTTACTGAATTTAAACTCTGCAGCAGCGCCATATTTTCCTTCCTTATCCTTAAAGCCGTAAGCGTAATAACCACCTATAGAAAAGTACTTAGAGATTTTATCGCCAGTGTATAAGCCCAGACCCAATCGAGTTCCTTCGTATTGATTAAATCCAAAGGCATTTCTCAAGGAAACGTCTACCGTTCCCAGTTTAATTTTTCCTTCATCCAAGGCTTCAAATGCCTGCATAAAACGATCGAAGTTTACTATCTCCCCAATGCTATCAATTAGTTGGTAAGTACTGCTATCTCTACCACTAAGGGGCATCAGTCGTTCCTTTTGCCAAAACTCCTCACTTCTTTTTCCTGCACTATCCACTAATTCGGTTTCTAGCCAATCAAACTGCTTTTTATCTGGTTCGCCTATAACCACCTTACTGATGCGGCTATTTCCCACCCCAACCATATCTAGTTCTGCTGCGGTGAGGTTAAAGTTTAACTGGTCTGGAAACCATATGCTGTCCTTATAGAGTTGATATTGCTGCTGGATTTTAAAGTGCAGTAAACCAGGTTCAAAGGGTTCCGCAATCACATTTCGAATGGCCCAATTCTTCTTGTTGATGTATAACACACCCTTTAATCCACTAAAGTTTTTCCCTTTTCTCGGTTTGAATTCAATAACAAAAGTGCTGTCTGTGCTGTCGTACAGCGTGTCTCGCAGGTTGAATAAATATTTTGTGGTACTGTTTGGAGATATAGGATTTAAAAACTCTGCCTCGTAAATAGGGATGTAGGTTTCATAAAATGCAAAAGGCTGCAATTCTGTTACGAGACTAGCAAACTTTGGGTCTTTAAATCCCGAAACTCGGGTGGCAATTACTTTTTCCTTCAGCTTCTCTGGTTGTTTGTGGTAGCGTTCAGAAATACTTTCCGTGAGGAATAAAAAGCTGTTGCCAAAAGTGCTATCTCGGTATGCCTTGTCTGTAGAGTCCTGCGGTTCAATATCCATGTGCAATTTGAAATGCACCGTACATGAATAGCCAGGTAAATTCTCTGGATTATTCTTTTTACGATTTTCTACCGCCGCCTCAATCATGCGGTGAGCTGGATTTTCACCTGGTAGAATCTCAACCTCTGCCAATTGTAAACTAGTTGGCGCCATAACAATGCTTACGGTTTTTTGCCGGTCGCCAATTGCTATTTGCTGGGTTTTATAACCAACAAAACTAGCGCTCAGACTACTAATTGGCTGTGAGGAACGAATGGTAAAATTGCCGTCAATATCGGTAGTTGCCCCACCTTGTTGCTGGTTATTGCTTAGTATATGCACGAAGGCCATCGGGGCTCCAGAGCTGCTATCGCGTACGATTCCAGAAATCTGGTATTGGCAACAGGCAAATAGGGAGGAAAAGAGAATGCTAAGGGCGCAAAGTATCTTTTTCAAGGCTTTTAGTTTAGGCTGCGCTAAACTAATTCTTTCCTTTTTTATCGCACTATTTCTCGTGGAATTGCTGCTGGCAACCTGCTCAACATCTCATTGTTTAGCAGTTGTGTGAAATTGGTAAAGGAGCTCACATTGATGACGTTGTTTTTTTGTTTGCCCAACAAAACCACCTCATCCCCAATTTCTACCCCCTTAATGTGGCTTATGTCCACCATAAATAGGTTCATGTTTATTAAGCCCACAATAGGGGCTTTTTTTCCACCTAATAAAACAAAGCCACGGTTGGATAAGGCGCGGGGATAACCATTGCTGTAGCCCAGGGGTAAAACAGCAATGTGCATATTGCGCTGAGCCTGAAAGGCCGTGCCATAACCAATAAATTGTCCCTCTTTAACCTCTTTAATATCCATTACCTCTGTTTTCCAGGTGATAATGCGTTTTAAAGGGTTGTTTTTGCCATTGCCATTCTCTTGGCGGTGCAGGAAAAACACATCGGGACTGGGCCAAAAGCCATAAGTAACCACGCCAAACCTCACCATATCCAGATGCGTTTCAGGGTAGGCGAGGGCAGCGGCAGAACAAGCCATGTGTTTCTTTTTTGGCGGCATGCCCTTTTGGTCAAAAATCTTTGTGGCTTGTAAAAAACGATCTATCTGCGGTTTAATCTTAAACTCGTTTGCCAAGCTCTCTGCGCCACCCAAATGCGTGCAAACTCCTGCCAGATCAAGGTGGGCTTTATTTTTTTTAAGGAAGGATATGGCATCGGGAAGGTGCTCTACCGTCATACCCGTTCGGTTGGTTCCCGTCTCTAATTCTATGTGTATCAAGGCTTTTTTTCCAAGCGTCTTTGCCTTTTCGGCTATCATGGGTAAACGCTTTAGGTCAAAAACAAAAAACTCAATTCCATGCTCTATGGCCCAGCTAATGTCTTCATCATAGAGGATACCCATTATCATAATGCTGCTGGTGGGGGAGCAATGATTTAATACCTCTTCGGCTTCAAAAGCAGAGGCCACAGAAAAGTGCTTTACCCCGCATTTCTCTAACATCTGAGTCATCTGCGGAATGCCGTGCCCATAGGCATTGGCTTTTACCACCGCAGAGAAAATGGTATCGGGTTTAAGTTTTTTCCGCAAAAAATTAATGTTGTTCTTAAGTGCCGATTGACTGAGTAGTATTCGAGATGAGTGCCTAACCATGTTTTTCGCCTTATAACCAAACAT
>JBMYJC010000034.1:0-10487 GCA_049594055.1 Luteibaculum sp.
GCACTGGTAGATACTCCAACGTCTCCCATTCCAGAAGCTCTGGAATCTGGGGCAATATTTAGAAAAGGAACAGCAGTGGTAATAGAATTTAATTGAACCTGATCCCCTCTATCGTTTTGATTCTGTGCAATTGCCACAGTGGCCATTAAAAGGGAAAGCGCTAATGAAAAAAACCTCATTATTTTTTAATTGGAGTGCAAATATAGTTTTTTGACCTATCTGAAAACCCTGATTTAGGTTTATCGCACCACTAACAATTTGTTACTTGCTCGTGCCACTTTACCCGACTCGGAGTTTAAGGTCACACGATAAACGTAAGTTCCGGCTTTTATTGTGGCACCCTCTCTATTTTTTAAATCCCAGTTAAAATTGGCAACGCCTTTTTCTTGCGGATCCAAATTCCAAGTCTTAGAAGCAACTGTTTTTCCACTCATATCAATAATCTCCAAAATTGCCTCGGTTGCATAACCTCCTTGGTTGTGCTCAAACTCAATATTGGTGTTATTAACCGCCGGGTTTGGGTATGCCAATAACTCCTCAACAAAAGGCTCATCAGACAAGCGTACCAAGAAATCTATGCTGGCTTCGCTGGGGTTATTGTTATTGTCCCAGGCGCGTAAGGTTAGTCTATGATTTCCGCTGGAAATATTCTCAAAAGGATATTCTAGTGATCCACTCTGGTATGAATCTAAATCTGAGCGATAGAAAGAGTTTAAAGTGACCGCATTACTCACGTCACCATCTATGTAGGCCATCATATCGTGCCCTATACCTGAGCCCGTAATATTTATTCCAGATTCATCCGAAATGAAGGCAATTAGGTTGGGATTTTCACCGGTAACATCACCCGAGAGAAAATCAAGGTTGTTTAGAAATAGATCTATATCTGGCCCGACATCGTCCGCAAGCGGATTAGAAGAAGTACCTCCTACTATTATTTCATCGGTTCCGCCATTGGCATCGGTTTCATCGCTGTTGGCATAGTACTGAATTAATCCGGATCCCTCTTGAAATTGAATGTCTTTGGGAACAATAAATTTCACCTTAAAACCCCCATTGCTAACTGTGGCTTTACCCTGATAGATTAAGGAATTGCGGACTTTAAATTTCACATTAAAGCCAGTCCCGTCATTATCTAATGTTTGTAAGGTACTTGCTTTATCATAGATTTTGATGTCTACCACACCATTAAAATCCGCCAATTTACTTCCAACACCATCCTGGATTTCACCCTCTAACTCTACCAATGACAAGGCTTTAATGGTATCGGTGTAGGAATTAAAATCTTGGCCATTAATTCTAGTGGTCACTACCTCGTTCTCTGGAAATGCAATTTCCAGAGCAGGATCTCCTAGTAATGAAAAATTTA
Organism: Luteibaculum sp.; assembly: GCA_049594055.1. Classification (GTDB taxonomy): domain Bacteria; phylum Bacteroidota; class Bacteroidia; order Flavobacteriales_D; family Luteibaculaceae; genus Luteibaculum. The sequence continues at coordinate 1,370 of JBMYJC010000034.1, forward strand.
AGTGGTTTATTCCAGGTCCCGTGCTGGCGACATATTGTCTTTTGGTATTTAGATAAATATCCCCCAGACGTAAATGCTTTCCATTCTCCTTTTTGAAGAGATTCTCAACAAAATCAAGGTTGATTTCAAAGTTTGGGGTACTGTATACCACTCGTGTTGTGGAAAGTAAGGAAACCACTCCACCATTGGGGTTTAAAAGACAAAGCTCTCCTGCCGATGCTCTTTCAAAATCATCAAACCTTGAAAACTCGCAGGTTGCCGTAACCATAACGGGCATTGCATAGCGATTAGTCCACCCGTTGATGGTAGCTAAATCCAAAATGCGCTCATGCGCCCAACCCACTTCACCACCGTGTCCGGTATAATTAACAATGAGCGCACCTTCCTGCACGCGTTCCCTAATAAGTTTGTTAACGGCTGGATACCTGCTTCCACCTGGAGTTGCTACTTGCTTATATGCATCTGGGAATATCTTAGTAGTTTGATAAGCTTTGTAATTATCCTCTATCCAGGTTGCCAACCGATTTGCATCTACGGTATGGGTAGTTTCCGGGAAATTTCCATTTCCATCCAAATCATCTGAGATAAAAGTCAAAATGTTCCTCCAAGCACCAAAGCGGTCCTTGGCAGAGCCCGTCATGTAGCGTTTAATTTTATCCACTACCGCATTAGCCTGGGAGACTGAACTGACAGGAAACCTCCCAATCGCAATATCCATATCAGAGCTTCTGATATCCACCAAGCCAGAAAATCCTTGATTTTCTTCAGCCCCTTCATTATCTCCCAGAAATCCAAAAAAATCATCCGTAATAAATGAAGACAGATCATTTAAACTAGAGTTGGACTGGTAGGTGGGTAAAAAATTGGTATTTCCTTCCTTACCATCCAAGTTCCAATAGGATCCATCTCCCAAAAGGAGCGCATACTTTAAGCGCTGAGGATCTTTTTTATAAACGTAACGCAGAAAATCGCGAATACCAATTACATGCCTTGCACCGGAGGAAAACTCATTATATATCTGATTAACGCTTACGGTTTCCACATTTAAACCTCTTGTACGGTGGAAATTTGCAAGATTAGCAGCTGGCCCAGAAAAAATGTCAGGGTGTATAATTATATAATCCACTCCTTCCAAGGCATGCAAGTTTTGGTTGGATACGAGACCCACCCAAGTTGGTGCCGAAAAATTTGATCCAGAAACCTCTGCTACCCTTAAAAAATTACCTCCTTTAAGTAGAAGGGAACTAGCACTTCCGTTACTAGTGGGACTTACCTTGTATTGGGCGCCAAAGTCTCCCAAAACCCAGTAGGAAGCGGCGGGATTAATAAATTTGGAATATGCCACCCAAGTGCTCGTATCTCCTATGGGGGCAAGATTATAGGTAGAACCCGCACCTAAGTTTTCCTGTGATTTAACCTCAACTGAAATAAAATCTAACCAGGCATTACTGGAAGAATTGGCTTTGGTAAAATCTAGGTTGATAGCGATGTTTCCTGCACTTAAATCACTCAGGTTAAAGTCAAATTCATAGGGGTTTCCAAAAGTATATGCCCCCGTTGTTCCCAGCGATCTTTCATTTACTTGACCGGCAACTGTGGCCTTCATTTTAGACCCACCTAGATCACTAGCTCCCGCACCTTTTATTTTTAAATATGCTGTTTCACCAGGAGCTGAACCTGGGGCATAAAGGGTAAAGCTTCTAGAAGTTTGAAAATCAAAATTCTCTCCAAACAACTGCCTACCCGATTTTCCAATGTTTACAAAATCGTTTTCATAAACCGCATAATAATGGTGAACATCCACCTCAATATCTGGAACTTCATTTTCCGTAGAAATTGAGGCTAGTCGCTTTCCGGTAGCCTTCTCCGATGTTAAAAAGTAGTAGCTAAATCGATCAAAGGTATTCCGTACATGCTCAATCCGATTATCATCGAAAAGCAATTTGTCAGGACCAAAAGCATAAAACAGAAAGTAATCTCCTGGTCCAAACTGACCATCACCGCCATCCTCCATTTGGATGGGGTTTTCGTGCAGGTCTTCTGGCCTGGGGAGCGCTGTGGGATAGGGAAGCATTCCTGAGCCTGTACCAAAAACACCTACCTGATTACTGGGGACTAAACCCCCAATCAGGCCCTGTGCTAACAAATAGTCATAAGATACTTTGTAGATTCCATCTCCTGCAATCCTCACCTTTCCCCATTTTCCGGAGGCTAGAACAGAGGTATTTGCATCTTTGGCATAATCCAATTCATTCTCTTTCGTTATAACGGTAGTATCTCCGTTAAAAAGCATATTTTTCCGCTCATCCAAGAAAGTGGACCCCTGAACGAAAAATGTAAAAAACAAGCTAATCGCGAAGAAAAAAATCTGCCTTAGCTTTTTAAAACTCAATACCATTTTGAACCTATGCATATTTGGACTTAACAAAAGAAAGAGAAAATTGCTGTACTTTCGTACCTACGAGCAAACGGTTAACAGCCGTTTTTATTTTGTTTAACATCAACGACCCACATTTAACTAACATTAGTATGTTTAAGATTCTCTGCCGAACCTTTGTATTTACGTTGGTACTATTCGTTTGGTTCCCGGAAGCAAAGGCTCAGGATCCTGAGTTTACCCAGTTCTACGCCAACCCATTGTACCTGAATCCAGCTTTCGCAGGATCGGCAAAATGTCCGCGTATTATTGCCAATTACAGAAACCAATGGCCGGCTATTTCAGGGACTTTTGTTACTCAAACCGTATCGTACGACCAGTTTATTGATGCCATTTACGGAGGGGCAGGAATCCAATTAATGAGAGATGTAGCCGGTGATGGTACCTTAACCACCTACAGAGCTAACTTGCAATACGCATACACCTTTACGCTTTCCAGAGAATTTGCCATGAAAGCTGGGGTTGAAACTTCCTTTTTCCAGGTAAGTCTAGACTGGAATAAACTAACATTTGGGGATATGATAGACCCCAGGAAGGGTTTTATCTACCCAACTAAAGACACTCCAAGAGGTGGGAACGTTTCCGGGGCAGATTTTTCTGCAGGCCTACTGGGTTTTAGTGAAAACTTCTTTGCAGGAGTGGCTGTACACCACTTAACAGAACCTAATGAATCTCTAATTTTAAGTAAAAGCCCACTTCCAAGAAAATACACGGTGCATGCCGGAGGTAAATTTCGCTTAGGTGATAACTACTCCAGTGCTTCTGCCAGCTACATTTCTCCAAACATTATGTATCAGCTGCAAGCCGATTTTAAACAATTACTTTTGGGACTTTACTTAATAAAAGGCCCTATTGTTGGGGGAGTTTGGTATAGAAACAAAGATTCTTTTATCCTCCTTGCAGGAGTACAAACCGATATCATCCGATTTGGATATTCTTATGACGTTACTGTATCGCCTCTAACCACGGCTACAGGAGGTTCTCATGAGTTATCAGTTGCCTTTCAATTAGACTGCGCACCTGCAAAAAGACGATTCAGAACAATAAGCTGTCCATCTTTCTAGTTAATACGTTAAGTTAATTCTTATTTTAGCGCGTGTTGAAAACCCTTAGAGTTATGCCAGGAAAAAAGTTATTAGCCATCTTCGCAGGTATTGGAATATCTGCCTTTTTGGCTTCATGTGGGGGCGAAGTATCATCTACAACCGGTACTGCTTACAATGATCCCGATGCCGGTGGATTTGAAAGACCCGAATATGTTGATCAAGAAACAGGACCAGGATTAGTATTTATCCAAGGTGGTTCTTTTGTAATGGGTAGAACCGAAGCCGACCTAAATTACGAGTGGAACAACGAACCGAGAAAAGTAACGGTTTCTTCCTTCTACATGGACGAGACGGAGGTTACAAACCTAGCTTGGACAGAATACCTGTACTGGTTAAATCGTGTTTATGCAACCAATGCACTCCCAGATACCCTGTGTTGGAGAACCAAATTAGGTTACTCGGAAACTTACGTTAAGTACTACCTGAGACATCCAGCTTACAGAGATTATCCAGTAGTTGGGGTTAGTTGGTTACAAGCCAATAACTATTGCAAATGGAGAACAGACCGCGTTAATGAGAACATTTTAATCCGTCAGGGTCTGTTTGAAAATAACCCCAATCAAATTAATGACGACAACTTCAGTACAGACTCATACCTATCTGGGCAGTACGAATCGGGAAAAAGAAAGGAAGGACTTCCTGCCTATGACCCCAACAAGGAATTCAGAAACGTGTTGTTGAAAGATGGTATTCTACTTCCAGACTACCGTCTTCCAACTGAGGCCGAGTGGGAATATGCTGCTTTAGGTCTTATTGGTGAATCTTTTAATGAGCGCATTGAGAACCGCAAAATATACCCTTGGAGTGGTAACTTCATCCGTAATGATGATGCATCTGGTAACTACCTTGGAGATATTAACGACAACTTTGTGCGTGGACGCGGAGATATGATGGGTATTGCAGGTGCTTTAAATGACGGAGCTGACATTACAGCGAACGTTTACAAGTACTTCCCTAACGACTTTGGACTTTACTCAATGGCTGGTAACGTATCAGAGTGGGTTATGGATGTTTACAGACCTTTAACTAGCGAAGATGCTGAAGAATTAAACCCATTTAGAGGTAACGTTTACAGAACCCCAGTTTTAACTAGTGATGGACTTGTTCAAGACAAGTATGACATCGTTGAATATGACCCAGAGAATGTTTTGAAATTCTTCCAGGATTTTAAAACAAAAGCTGAAAATGATGCAGCCGAGTCTGGTGTTCCAATCATCCCAGAAGAGGACCAGCTGATGAATACCCTGATAACAATGGGTGAAGAAGCTTTGGATTTATACAACAAGCGTCAGAGAGATGCGGCAAATGAAAAAATCCAGGAAGCTATTGACTTAATTAAGGATTCTGAAACCGTGATTTCCCCACTCTTATTGGATGGAATTTCCGACCACGTAACCAACGTTCCAGGTCAATTAAGAATGCGTGATGTTAAGGTTGAGGAAAACACAAGAAGAATCAACTACAAAGAAGCTGAGAATATTGATTACCAAGATGGTGACTTATACAGCTCAACAGACTTTAGCAACCCTGGAGCATATGAGGAAAAAGAATCCATGTATCACTGGAGAGTAACTTCTTTAATTGATAATAGAGCCAGGGTTTACAAAGGTGGATCTTGGGCAGATAGAGCTTATTACTGCTCACCGGCTACCCGAAGATTCCTGGATGAGAGAATGTCAAGCAGTAAAATTGGTTTCCGTTGTGCTATGGCCAGACTGGGCGATCCTGTACAAGGCGGACAGAGAAAATAATTGACAACTTAATGATGGAAAAAACCTCGCAGAATTGCGAGGTTTTTTTTTGCACAGAATTTTATTAGGAAACAAAGGATAATATTCACAGTTATCTAGCAAAAACAGCAAAAAGCCTATTTTTGGCACTTAATCATTTTCGCATGAATTTTCAACTTACTGAAGAGCAGTTGGCCGTAAGAGACGCGGCAAGAGATTTTGCCCAAAACGTACTAAAGCCAGGGGTAATAGAAAGAGATGAGCAGCAGCGTTTCCCACATGAGGAGATCAAACAGCTCGCAGAACTAGGATTTATGGGTATGATGGTAGATCCCAAATACGGTGGATCTGGGATGGATACTGTTTCCTATGTTTTAGCAATGGAAGAGATTTCCAAGGTAGATGCCTCCACTTCTGTGGTGATGTCGGTAAATAACTCCTTAGTTTGTTGGGGTCTGGATAAGTTTGGAACCGAAGAGCAGAAAAAGAAGTATCTAACTCCACTTGCCAAGGGAGAATTGATTGGTGCTTTTTGCCTTTCAGAACCTGAAGCGGGCTCTGATGCTACTTCTCAAAAGACCACTGCCATTGATAAAGGAGATCATTATTTATTAAATGGAACCAAGAACTGGATTACCAATGGTGGAAATGCCAGTGTATACTTAGTGATAGCTCAAACTGATGCTGAAAAGGGACACCGCGGTATTAATTGCCTAATTGTAGAGAAAGGCATGGACGGTTTTATTGTTGGTGCAAAAGAGAATAAATTGGGAATTAGAGCTTCTGATACCCACACACTTTTATTCAACGATGTTAAGGTTCCCAAGGAAAACAGAATTGGAGAAGATGGATTTGGTTTCAAGTTTGCCATGAAAACTTTATCGGGTGGACGTATTGGTATTGCAGCACAAGCGTTAGGAATAGCCTCAGGTGCTTACGAGTTGGCCTTAGCCTATTCTAAAGAGCGTAAAGCTTTTGGAAAAGAAATACACAAGCACCAGGCCATTGCTTTTAAACTAGCTGATATGGCTACGGAAATTGAAGCTGCTCGTTTACTTTGTTTAAAAGCAGCTAGCCAGAAAGACAATGGAGAGAACTTTGACCAGTCTTCGGCTATGGCTAAAGTATTCTCATCTGAAGTTGCTATGAAAACTACAGTTGAGGCTGTGCAAATCCACGGTGGATACGGATTTGTAAAAGAATATCACGTAGAACGTTTAATGCGCGATGCGAAGATTACCCAGATCTATGAAGGGACATCAGAAGTTCAGCGTATAGTAATTAGCCGGAATGTCCTTCGCGACTAAACAAGTAAAAATTCAAAATCACAAAAAAAGGGGCCAAGAGCCCCTTTTTTTTTATTTACTGGTATTGTTTTTCGTAATAGGCCTGGTAGGCTCCTGAGGTTACACTCTTTAACCATGTGGTATTCTCTAAATACCACTTTACCGTTTTTCTAATTCCTTCCTCAAAGGTTATGGAAGGTTTCCATCCTAACTCCTTTTCTACGTAAGACGCGTCAATTGCATATCTAAAATCGTGTCCGGCCCGGTCGGTTACAAAACGGATAAGTTTTGCAGATTCACCTTTGCTTCTGCCTAGTTCTTCATCCATAATGGAGCAAAGCAAATGGACGATATCAATGTTTTTCCACTCGTTGTGGCCGCCAATGTTATAAGTTTCTCCAGTCTTTCCTTTATGAAAAACGGTATCAATAGCTATAGCATGGTCAACCACCCAAAGCCAATCTCTTACGTTTTCGCCTTTGCCATAAACCGGAAGCTCCTTCTTCTCTTTAATGTTGTGTATCATTAAGGGAATCAACTTCTCGGGAAACTGATAAGAGCCGTAGTTATTAGAACAATTGGACAAAACCACATCTAAACCATAGGTATTTTTGTAAGCCCTAACAAAATGATCTGAAGACGCTTTACTAGCGCTGTATGGACTCTTTGGCTGGTATGGGGTGGACTCTGTAAAAAATCCTTCCGCTCCCAAACTACCATACACTTCATCTGTTGAAACATGATAGAATCTGCCCTCATGTCCGATTTCCTTCCAGTAATTTAGGGCAGTATTTAAAAGGTTTACTGTGCCTAGTACGTTGGTTTTTACAAATAAAAGTGGGTCTGAAATGGATCGATCAACATGGCTTTCGGCAGCTAGGTGAATTACATCCGAGATATTTTGCTCCCTAAAGACCCGGTCCAGAGCCTTTTCATCACAAATATCCACACGTTGAAAACTGTAATTATCTGCTGATTCAACATCCTTTAGATTTTCCAGATTCCCTGCGTAGGTTAAGACATCCAGGTTTACTATGTGATAGTTTGGATATTGAGTAATAAACCTTCTAACTACGTGGGACCCAATAAAACCTGCCCCTCCAGTTATTAATATGTTCTTTTTCATAATGTCTTATAAACACCAATAATCCACCTTACTAAATGGCCTTCCTCGGTAAATACTTTTGATATCCACAAGAATTCCATCTGTTGGCATAAGTTGCAAAAAGTAGTCCTCAGAAAGGTTTACAAACTCCTTGTGTCCCACACAAACAATCACTGCATCATAAACCCCTTTGGGCTCTGGTTTTAAAACCATTCCGTATTCATGGTTTACTTCGGCAGCTTCCGCATTGGGATCAATTAAATCAACATCCACCCCAAAAGAAATGAGCTCCTTGTAAACGTCTACTACTTTACTATTCCTTATATCGGCAACATTTTCCTTAAAGGTAGCTCCCATAATTAAAACCCGAGAACCTAATATATTCTTGCCCTTGGCAATGATTTTCTTAACCGTTTGCTTACCCACATAAAATCCCATGCTGTCGTTTACATACCTACCGGAGTTAATTACTTTGGCGTGGTAACCAAGTTGTGCAGCCTTGTGAGTTAAGTAGTAAGGATCTACTCCAATACAATGCCCACCAACCAAACCTGGTGTATAGCGATGAAAATTCCATTTGGTTCCAGCAGCTTCCACTACATCGTGGGTGTTGATTCCCATACGGGCAAAAATGATAGACAATTCGTTGACCAAAGCGATGTTTAAATCGCGCTGTACGTTTTCTACGATTTTCCCTGCCTCCGCTACCTTAATGCTAGGAGCCCGGTGCACACCTGCATCTACCACGACCTCATAAACCTTGGCAATCTGGTCTAGCGACTCTTCGCAGCAACCAGAAACAATTTTCTTAATAGTTCTGAGCGTATTCACTTTATCTCCAGGATTAATGCGCTCTGGAGAATATCCTACCTTAAAATCCTTTTTAAACTTGAGTCCCGACTCCTCCTCAATTATAGGAATACAATCTTCCTCCGTACAGCCGGGGTATACCGTAGATTCAAAAACCACGTAATCTCCTGGTTTTAAAACTTTCCCTACAGTTCTAGAAGCCGCAAGAACCGGCCTTAAATCTGGAAGTTTTTGTTCGTTTATAGGGGTAGGCACCGCAATTACATGAAAGTTGGCCTGTCTTAAGTCCTCGAAATCTGCGGTAAATGTTATGTCGCAGCCCTTGAAGTTACTCAGATCAATTTCCCTACTGGGATCTTTTCCGGCCTGCATCATTTTAACTCTTTCCTCATTGATGTCGAAACCAATTACGGAAAAGTCCTTTGCAAACTCCATGGCAATGGGCAAACCCACATAACCTAAGCCAATTACCGAGAGTTTGGCCTCCTTTTTCATCAAGCTGTCGTAAATACTACTGCTCATTTTTCTATTGCTGAATTATACATACGTTCAATTATCTCTACCACTTTTAATCCCTCTAAAGCATTGGTGCTAACCTTTTCTTTACCTGCAAGGGTATCCAACACATTCTGAAATACAAAATG
>JBMYJC010000035.1:0-9787 GCA_049594055.1 Luteibaculum sp.
CGGCAGGTAAACAAATTTGGTGTAAGCACTTATACACCCATACGCGTACTCAACCTACGCTCTAATGCAGAGGTATTTGCCTTTCCTAATCCATTTACTAAAAATGGTCTCCAAATAGACTTAATAAGTAATGTATCTGGAAGCATAGAAATAGCTTTAATTGATGTTCGGGGGAAACTCATCCAGGAAGACAAATTTGAGAAGGGCGAAAATCCTGCGAGTTTTAATCTGTACCAAAACAATTGGTTTAAACCCGGCATTTACTTCTTACAAGTAAAATCCTCCAAAAAAACAGAGTTAATTAGAATTCAAAGGACTAATTAAAAACAATGCGTAAAAGAATCTGGATGGATTTAGATTTTCCAATCACATCACTCATAGCTCCGCTCTGTTCAAAGGATCCGTTTTCAAATTTAATCGAGTTGCTAAGAGCAAAGGTATAACGCAAGCCAAATTTTACTTTAGGCAAGGGAGAAAGATAAAAGCCGAGCATTCCTCCCACCTCTACATCATTGTACATATCCTTTAACTCTTCCTCTGGGTCGCTGTTAAAGTCGCCTTCAAATCCCTCGTTTAACTTAACCGAAAACTCTGGACCTGCCGAAATAGCGATGATATTTAAAAAGTGCAGATTGGCCTGGACCGGCAAATTAACATAAGACACGGTAGATTGGAGCTTAGCACTTTGGTCTGCTGTTTTTACAACGATCTGATCCCCTTTAACCAAATACCCAGGCTCAAATGAGAGCCCAAAAACAGGAGTATATCTTCTTTCCAAAAAAAGATTTACAGAATAGCCTACCTGGTATTCATTATCAAAACCAGCAGCAAAATCTTTGTCATAATCGTTTTTGGAAATCAGCGCTGCAGCTTGGACACCAAATTTTCCTTGAGCGTAGAGTTCTGAATAAAAACAGCCGAAAAGGATTAAAATAAAAATCGTCCGCATGCCTGGGAATTTTGGCCTAAACTTAAATTATTAAGTTGAGAAACAGGCACTTAATTCACGCTCAATGGCTAGAGCAAATGCATCTGCAGATTCAGGACAAAGTCGAAACCAGAGTTCCGGCTCAATGAGTTCCAACTCTGTTAAACATAACTGCCCACTATTATTTACGGCAACATCCACCCGAGCGTACAATGGATTAAATCCGAGTTTGGATAAACATAAACTGGTAAAATCCTCAAGCTCTTGGGTTAGGGGCACCATTTTAACCGTTCCACCAAAATCATCTTGCACCCTAAAATCTCCAGATTTACCCTGCTTAAGTACCGCATGAGTTATCTTATCAGCGAAGGCCATTACAGAGACCTCTCCCTTTTTCATGATAGGATAAAGAAACTCTTGGCACAGCATATCCTCTTGATTTATGAGCGCATTCATAATCACCTGCATATCCTCAATGTTATTGGAATTTACCCGGTAGGTTTCCCTGGCCGCACCGGAAATTGCAGGTTTTATCACCATATCATCCCATCCATTTCTTTCCATGATAGAAAGAAGATCACAAGTGCTGTTCTTCTTAAAAATGCTTGTGGCAGGTATTCGTATGCCTTTGCCAGCCAGTTCTATCAAATACTTTTTGTGCAGGTTCCAGTAGATTACTTTGGAGGGATTTATCAATCGGATCTTGGTCTCCGTATTTTTTAGCCAGTGCTCAAATTCCTTAAAGCGATGGAAGTAATCCCATGTAGTTCTGAAAATCGCCAGAGGGTAATCTTCCCAGGCCACCTGGGGATCGGACCAACTGACCCTACGTGAAGATATTCCCAATTTCTTAAGCGCTTCCGCTAATATTTCATCCTCTTGGTGGATGTTCTCAACATATACATCGCCCTGCTTTTTTTCGATGTAGCGATCCTCAGTAATCAAAAGAATAGTTTGCTTCATGGCCATCCACTAAATAAATGTATCTTCCTTGTTAACTAAAAATCCCTTAATAAAATGAAAAAACTAATCATTCTTCTGGCGGCTGGATTAATCAGTGCCAGCCTTTTTGCACAACCTGAGAAAGGTAGAGTTTTAATAGGTGGAAACTTCGGTTTCTCCGTTGAATCTGGCGAAAGTCTTTTTACCCCAAGCGCTGGGACAACGGATACGATTGATAATCCTACCCAAACCAATTTCGAGACAAATATTTTGGGCGGTTATTTTGTAACGAATAGAATAGCTCCGGTTTTAAATATCATGATTGGAACCTCTGTGGTTAATGACGAGTCAAATGACATAAAAACTACTGGCCGGACATTTGGCCTTGGTATAGGAGCCCGATATTACCAGCCTGTTGCTGGAACCTTATTTTTTACTGGAAGTCTGGGTTTTGGATTTAGCAAAACCACCCAGGAATCGAAAACGGGATCAACCACAACGGAAGGGCCAACCACCAATACAACTGGTATTAATGTGAGCCCTGGACTTTCTTTTTTTCCAAGCCCCTCGGTGGCTTTTGAACTAAGTATTGGAAACTTGGGCTATACGAGGGAAATAAGCGAAATAGAGTCTCCAGCTGGAAATAAAACCAAAACAACTGTTGGAACCTTTGATTTTGGTGTGGACCTCACTTCTTTAAATATTGGGGTAATTTTCTTGTTTGGAGGTAGCCCAGCAACCCCCTAATTTAAACTCAATGCGAAATTTAAGGCCGGTTTATCCGGCCTTTTTTATTGCTAGAAGTTAATTTCTTAAAAAGAAGAAATAGCCATACAATATTTCTACAGCATTAAATCGATACATCTTATCTTTTTTAGGATATGTTGATCGCTAATTCCTAATTTCAAGCCAACTTATCGTAAAACCTAAGACCAAAATGAACTTTAAACACCTTTCAACGCTGTTGGTGTCTACTATTTGGGTTCTCAGCAGCTACGCACAAATTGCAAATGATGTGTGCAGAAATGCCACATTAATATCTGCAAGTACTGATATTACTTGCCAGGCAACTCCTGGATCCTTTGCCCGGGCCAATCAAGAGACAGCACCCGATTCCTGCAAAGATCAACGAAGTCCTGCTGCCTTTGACCAGTGGTTTCGCTTTGAGGCTGTTTTAGATACTCATGTAGTAGATGTAGAAACATTCCCTGGAGATGGTGGAGGCTTCGAGCAAACCGGGGCGGTAGTGGAGGTTTGGGATGCATGTCAAGGAATGGTTCTCAATTGTGGTAATCCAGAATTGACGAGCTTTGGTCCTTTCACCATAGTACAGGCTGGAATTACGCGGGTACAGGTGAATAACCTAAGTATTGGAAGTGAATATTTTGTTCGTATCTATAATTATGGCGATACCCTTCCACCTGCAGATCAAAGTGATTTTACAATCTGTGTGCATGCAGCTTTTTCTCCACCACCAAACGATTCTTGTGCCAGCGCAACCCTAATTGTAAGTAAGGACAGTTGCGAGGCCATCTTTGGAACGGTAAATGGAGCAAGCCAGTCACAAGCACCACAAGCTTGCGGAGAAGACGCAGCAAGCGAAAGTGCCCTGGATGTATGGTTTAAATTTAAACCAGCTAGCGCAAACCAAATCATCGGTGTTTTTCCATTAAATGATACGGCAACCTCGCTAGCTCCAGTTATTGAAGTTTGGGAGTCTTGCACCGGTCCTGTTTTGGAATGTTCTAACCCAGATATATTTCCATTTTTCGGAGCCATCCCCGGACCAAACTCACTTAACATAAACGGGCTCGATACTAATGTTCAGTATTGGATTAGAGTTTACCACTACGGGGCTGAAGCACCCGATGATGGTGACTTCGGAATTTGTGTTTTTAATGCCCCACCTCCTCCACCAAACGATTCATGCTCCAACAGTATAGAATTGTTGGTGGGCGACACCTGCGTTCCACGGCAGGCTACACTTGCTTCTGCTACTCAAGACCTAGACCCATTACTATGCGACACCACAAGTGAGAGTGCTTTTGATGTTTGGTTCCATTTTGAGGCCGAAGGAAGTGAACAGATTATTGAGGTCACCAATACCGGTGATTTTTTTAATGGCGTAGCTGCTGTAATAGAGCTCTACAACACCTGCAATGGTGCACTCATAGATTGTGCAGAACCAATGATTTTGGAAGGAATAGGAGCCATCCCCGGCACCACTACTTTAGAAGCTTCAGGCTTAGATTCAGGAAGCACCTACACCTTTAGGGTGTATCATTTTGGAGAAGAAATACCGAATACACCAGATTTTGAGGTGTGTGTCTATAATCCACCCCCTCCACCCGAAAATGATGATTGCGAAAATGCCGTTAGTATCAACCAGGCAACAACCAGGTCTGCCTGTAATCCAACCCAAGGTAGCACTATAGGCGCCACCGCATCAAATAATTCCAGCACATGTGCCGCTGAAAATATGGATGATGATGTTTGGTACTCTTTTACTGCAGTTTCCAACAGGGCAGTAGCAATTGTTCAGAATAAGTCGCTGGAAATTGCTGATGTAAGTATGGGCTTTGCTCTTTACGAAGGCAGCTGTAACGGGAATGAAATTTCATGTGCTTCAGAAACGGAGGCAGACTCCATCCTATTCACGGGTTTAACACCTGGAAACGATTATTTCCTTAGGGTATTTACCGGTGCTGTTGGCATAGAAGGAGATTTTGGGTTATGCGTATACGCACCACCCAGTGGCCCACCAAATGACGACTGTGAGGGCGCTACTCAATTAACCGCCACAACCGATGAAACTTGCAATGCAATAAACGCAAGTTTTGCAGGAGCATTTGAAGAATATGGCCCGGATTCTTGTGATGAAAATATTAGTGCAAATGCATTTGATACCTGGTTCAAATTTACGGCATTGTCTACGGAGCACGTTGTTGATGTGGAAACACCTCCTACTGGTGGCTTTCAAGGCGTAGGAGCAGTGGCTATTGTTTACGATGCCTGTGCTGGAAACATAGTTGGCTGCGGCAACCCGAACATCATCAATATTGGAGGTTTCGAGATCGTTCAATCTGGATTAACCCGGGTGGAACTAGGCAATTTAAGCCTTGGATCAGAGTATTTTGTCAGGGTTTACAATTATGGAGATAGTTTACCACAGGCGGGTCAGGACCAATTTACTATCTGCGTGCGCGGGGCCGTTGTTGCTCCCCCCAATGACGCTTGTGAGGATGCTGAAGAATTAAGCGTTGAAGATAGCTGTGTTCCTACTTCTGGTGTTTTGGATGGAGCAACAGAAGAAAGCGGCAGTTTACCTTGTGGACAAAACCCTGCGAGTCCAAGTGCAGTTGACGTTTGGTATTCTTTTACAGCGGAGCAAGCAGAAACGGTTATTGAAGTTGCGCCAACAAGTCCTGGCGCTGGCTCAATGGCTCCAGTAATCGAGGTTTTTGAAGAGTGTAATGGTGCCTTTGTAGACTGCGCTAACCCACAAATTATCCAAGGACAGTTTGGTGTTCCGGGTAGAACTACCTTAAACCTAAGTGGATTAAATCCTGGAACTGAATATGTATTTAGGACTTATCATTTTGGCGAATCAGCACCCTCTAATGGCAACTTTGAGGTTTGTGTTTACAACGATCCAACGGTTGGGATAAAACAACTCCAAAAGTCCAATTTCTCCATCTACCCCAACCCCGCAAATGATCTAATCCACATAGAGTTCCATTTTGATGGTGCGAAGGATCTTTCAATTTGGGATTTAAATGGGAAACAAATTTTAAGAAGATCCTTAAAGAGTGTTAGACATGCTCAAATAAATATTTCTGACTTAGAAGCCGGGCTGTACTTTGTAGAAGTTCGGAGCAAACTCGGAAATATTCAGCAAAAACTTATTGTTAAATAGGCAAGCTTGGAGTTTTCTAAAAAAGGCTGGGAGGCAAAAACTTTAACGACACGCCTCTCAGCCTTTTTTTTATTTGTTTTAAAACCCCTTGGTTGCTTTTATTAAAAGCCGGATGCGCATAACAGTCCTATTGAAATAACGCTACTATATAGTTGCTTATGGATTTAGGATTATTCCATTTAACCAACTGGTATCTAACTGTTCTATGGATTTGCCAGCAGAACCATTTAAGGGTTCACTTATCCTGTTGTTATCTGGATAAATTTCTTTCGGGCTAATCCCTTTGGGTGTTATCTTTTTCAATGGTTGAGTGGCTTGTTGGTCTACCGCAGACTCAACCGAAACTACAGAAGAAAGTTGTGGGCTCTTTACTGGCTTATTGCCAAAATTTTCCTGGCTATGTGCATCTTGATCTTTGTTGGAAGCAGAAGCGACCATCGCGCTTCCTTGAATTCCCTTAACTGGTAAATCTTTTCCAGGAATATCTATTTTCCATGAAATCTTAAGCGTAGTCCAATCACTCCAATTATTTCCGTCATGCACCCTAACGGGCAAATCAACACGCTGCTGGCTAAATTTCTGCAGGCATTTAAATTCTCTTACACGTAATTTACCTTCTACAATGTCAAAACATTCCGACCCTATTTCACCAACTTGCCATTGTCGCAACTCCTTAAGCGGAGTATCCCTATCAACCATATTTATTTGACACAGATCTATGGCTAATCCTCCCAAATCATCAATTTCAGCCGAACAGCTTTGATTTGAAAATATAATTGGGGCAAGGTCGTTTTCTTCAGCTACAGCCAAATCAAATATAATCACCCCACTGCGGCCATCTGACACAAACTCCACCTTTAAATTCCAACTGGGATTTTCAAGGCAGGAAAAATTCCGTTCGTCATTCACTAGCAAACGCTTGGTTGCAATATCAATTTTAAAGGGACTCAAAAATGCTGATCTAACAGGTCGGTTTCCCTCCGAAATAGCTAAATAATCCACCCTATCAAAATCCAGGAGGAAAAGCACCTCGTCATTTTTAACCGTCTCTGATACCATTGACTGGTGATTAAAAATGTAGCTTTTAAGATTTGTGTTGCCAGATTTGACTATTGGGGCTCGCTCTGTTTCTGGCTCCTCAATTTTCTCGCGCTGTGGTAAATCCTTATTAGGACTGCTAAGGGAAACTCCACTAAAATTATCAATGGCCACCTCCACAAAGTCGTAAGACTTAATAAGCACTTTATCGACTAACAAATTTGGAGCAGTTACACGTTTACCAAGTCCATCCGAGGACACTGTTTCCGTCCAATCCAATTGCTTGCCTTGAAAATAGGCCAAGACCACAACTGGTTCATCATTGCTTCTTATAAAAACTCCGTTAAAGTAAAAGGGCTGCGAACTACTATTGCGAATTTCTATTTCCTCAGCTTCCAAACTTCCAACCGAACTGGAAGTAGCTACCAAACATTCACTATGATTTGCGCCACCTAAAGGACTGGTGTAAAATTGACCAGCATCACCTTTTTGAGTAAAGGAAAAAATGAATTTTTCGGAGCCTGAGACGCGTTCAATGATTGAACTGGTCTCAAAAAATCCATCGTTCTCAAATGCAATATTGAAGTCGTTTCCCTGTAATGCGCATACAGCAAGACTTAAATACAGGGTTAGCAGTTTTCTCATCAGTGGGGTTCCTTCGCTTAACAAAACACTTTAAGGTACGCTGGGTCCCTGGCAAAAGCATTGAGTTAACTCAATATCACATACTGATCTACAACAGGAAATAAAACTCTATAATTGAAAGGAAATCATCGATGAATAAGCATATGAAGGCAATTAGATTTTTAATCGCATTAGTTATTTCACTACCGAGCATTGTATTTGCCCAAGACATTGTCGGAGACTGGGAAGGCAACCTTATGGTTCAAGGTCAAAAACTACCCTTAGTTATCCATATTAAAAAGAATGGACAAGCATACAGTACCACGCTGGATAGTCCCATGCAAGGAGCAAAGGGTATTCCTGTGTCTTCCACCAGTTATGTAGAAGGAAAACTACAACTAGACATGGCTAGTATGGGAGCTAAATACACTGGAAACTACGTGCAGGATAGAATAGAGGGGATATTTGAACAAGCTGGCATGAAATTCCCGCTGACTTTTGAAAGGCAATTGGAAGAGGTTATAATTGAACGACCGCAAACACCTAAGCCACCATTTCCTTACTCGGTTAAAGAAGTAGTTTTTTCTAGTAAAGAGGAGGGGATAAAATTAGCAGGCACCCTTAATATTCCAGACGATTGCGATGGGTGCCCCGCGGTTATTCTAATCTCTGGCTCTGGACCCCAAAACAGGAATTCAGAAATATTTAATCACCAGCCATTCTGGGTATTGGCAGACCACCTGGCCAAGAGTAAAATAGCGGTACTACGTTTTGATGATAGAGGGGTAGGATCATCACAAGGAAATTTCCAAAAAGCAGTTACTCAAAACTTTGCAAACGATGTACGCGGAGCGATTTCCTTTTTAAAAACTCAGGCGAAGGTTGATTCGAATAAAGTGGGTTTGCTAGGCCATAGCGAGGGTTCAACCGTTGCTGCAATGGTAGCTGCAGATACTGATGTTGCATTTTTAGTGAGCCTTGCTGGGCCGGGACTTCCAGGGCATCAAATTTTATTGAAACAGCAGAAAGATGAAGTGGCTGGAGCCTCTTTGAGTGACCAACAAGAAAAAGATCTTAACCGCTTTTTAGAAGGTCAAATGGATCTATTAAAATCACAATTAAGCAACGAAGAACTTAAGGGAAGTCTAAAAAAATATTACAAAAAGAATTTTAAGCTACTACCCGCTGCTACTCGGGAAATAGGGCTTGAAAAGTTTACCCTACTACAGACTCAAAACTTAAGCTCTCCTTGGCTTAAAGGCTTTATCTCTATCGACCCCTATTTTTATTTCAACCGTGTTAATTGTCCAGTGTTAGCTTTAAATGGTGAGAAAGACACCCAAGTAGAAGCAGAAAGTAATTTAACCCGCATTGCTGAAGCATTAAAGGAAGCGGGCAACGAGCAAGTGGAAACAATGGCATTACCAGAATTAAATCACCTTTTTCAACCCAGCAACACAGGAGCACTTATGGAATATGGTTCTATAGAAACAACTTTTGACCAAGATGCCCTGAATAGAATTAGTTCCTGGATCGTAAAAATTATGTACGAGTAAACATTTTACCTTAATGGGGGATAAGTTTATTTTGTAAAATATTTTTAACGTATTTTTGCAGCCTAACTTATTACCACCAACCACCGATGATTAAAAAGTTAATTTGTTTATCCCTGCTATTGCTGAATCTTAGCGCATTTGCGCAGTTTACTCCTACAGCTCCCTACCAAAAGGCTACAGAACCATTTTATAAAACCGCAATTAGCGTTGGCCTTTTGCATGGGGGAGGCTCTCTGCTCGGTGTGGATTTGGAAACCATGTTAGGCAAGCGAGTTGGAGCTCAAATTGGGTTTGGTTTGATAGGCTTTGGAGGAGGAATAAATATTCACCTTGCAGACGGTGCAAAATCCTCAATGTTTTCCATCCAGTACTTTAATCAAGGTGTTGGTGACGGAATGACTCAAAATGGAATTGCCACTGCCTTTGTGTATCGGGCTAAATCAAAATTTACGGCCTCCTTTGGCCTTGCTTCACCTCTTTCCCAAGGTCCAGCTTGGCCAGAGGGAACCGAACAACCTGACGTCCAGCTTTTTTATGCAATCGGAATTTACTTTGTGAAACCCTAGTGCCTGGCCATTTGAGTTTATCGAATTGCCGCTCTTCAATTCAAGGCCATAATTTTCTAGGCAGTTTTTAGAATTAATTCGATTTTCCTTTATTATGGGCATTCGAATACTGAGCCTTGGTTATCCCAAATAAATTTCCTGAATCTTTCAAAACCCAGATTATTGGGCTGAATAAAGCCCGTTGTATCGATGAAACTCTAAGGTTTCGAAATCAATT
>JBMYJC010000035.1:9797-10098 GCA_049594055.1 Luteibaculum sp.
GGGTATAGATGCGAGTGGAAAAGATGGTCTTATCCAAAGAAATTTAGAAGTCCTGGTGCTTCCCAATTTACGTGTCGCGCATTTTAGGAAACCTAGTGCCCTGGAATTGTCTCACGATTTCTTATGGAGGATATATCAGCAAGTTCCAAAAAGGGGAGAAATTGTCGTGTTTAACCGTTCTCATTACGAGGATATTTTAGTACCAGAATCCTTGGGAGACCTTGAGCATGATGAGTTGCAAGGTCGGTATGCGAGCATCGTAAATTTTGAGGAGCATTTGCTTCGATCTGGTATTCACACC
>JBMYJC010000036.1:0-10098 GCA_049594055.1 Luteibaculum sp.
GCAAGAATTCCTTCCAAGCCCTCAACAGGATTTCGTGATTTTTATGTGGAGCCAAAGCAGCTACACATCCCACCAAAAAATCAGAGGAATCAAAGCCTAAACTTGCTCGCATTTTTTGCTTAGCATCAGCATCCATTCGCTCTTTGGCCTCTACTCCAGAGTGAATAGTTGTAAGCTTTGATTGATTCCTGCGAAGCTCTTTAGCGCATATCTTTTTAATTGCAACCGATACACAGACAATTTTACTCACACGCGGATGCTCGTATTTCCAGGTACTTAAAGCGTTTTTACCAATTGGGAAATCCACCCGCCTTGCTACCACCAATGGAATCTTTTTGCCAGTTAAAACCAGAGCCAATAAGGCAATGGTGTGCGCTTTAGAATCGTGTGTGTGTATTATTTGAGGTTGCAGCTCTTTAAAAACCCGGATGCACTGCGCAATGCGCTTAGGTAAGGATTTGGCTCGAAAGTCAAAGAAATTTAAAGTTTGTCCTTTGAGTTTTTCCCTGATAACAGCCTTCTTCGGACAGAGAACGTTTTGCTGAAAATTAGCACTGCCGTATTGAATTAAATAAGCTAACTGTTGTTCGCCACCACGCCAGGATTCTGGAGTGGAAATATGGAGCACCCTTTTGGTCATTTTATCCAAGTTTCTCCCCATTTAAAAGCTGCTGCAACTTACTATAACGCTTAAAAACCGCCACTGCACTGGTCCGAGCAATATAAAGCCCCATGGTTCCATCTAAAAAACCAGCTTTTAAAATGTAATTTCTAAAGAAGCGGAAGGCAGATTTGTAATAGGGCTTTAACCAGTTGGACTTTTTTCCACGAGCTAACATAGCTTGGGCAGATACTGTGCTAAAATGTTCTATTTGCCTCTGATGCTGCTCAAAACTTTCAAAGGTGTAGTGCAATATATCGCCCTTTAGTTGTCCTAGTTTTTTTCCTTCCAGAAGGATGTACTTGTCATGTGGATTATGTCCTCCCCAGTAACCGCTATCTCTGTGAAAAAGCCTGATTTTTTTGTCTGGATACCAACTCCCGTGTTTTATCCACTGACCGCAAAAGCGACTCAGTCTGCTCATTTGGAAAGCATCAAAGTCTGTAAATCGGGCATTGCGGATTGCATCTCTCAGCTCAACTGATAAAGCTTCATCGGCATCTAAAGAGAGTATCCAAGTGTTTCTACATTGCTGCTTTGCAAATTCTTTTTGCTCTTTGTAGCCCAAAAACGATTGTAAAATCACCCGTGCACCAAAGGACTCGGCTATTTCTCGGGTGTTATCGGTGGAATGAGAATCTACCACCACTAACTCATCGGCTATGTCCTGCACAGATTCCAGGCAACGAGCTATGTTGGCCGATTCATTTTTTGTGATTACTGCAACCGATATTCCTGGCATTGTTCAAAAGTAGCAATTCGCTAACTTTAAAGATTGGGGGTTACTTGATAATTTTATGCTATGGACAAACGCTGGAGCCCAATACCCGAAGCCGATGCACAAGAGGTAAAACAATTAGGTGCAGATTTAAACATCAGCTTAAAATTGGCCCAAATTCTCTGCCAACGGGGAATAAAATCCTTCCAGGAAGCCAAACAGTTTTTCCGCCCTAAGTTGGCCGATTTACACAACCCATTTCTAATGAAGGACATGCTAAGCGCTGTCAATCTCTTGGGAAGCGCAATGGAAGAGGGAAAAAAAATCTTGATTTACGGAGACTATGATGTTGATGGAACCACAGCTGTGGCCTTGGTTTACGGTTATTTAAAGCAATATGGAGCACAAGTAGAGTTCTACATTCCAGACCGCTATAAGGAAGGCTACGGTGTTAGCATGGAGGGAATTGATTACTGCATAAAGAACTCGGTAGACCTTCTCATTACCCTGGACTGTGGGATAAAAGCAATAAACACGCTGGAAAAAGCAGCACAGGCAGGAATTAAGATAATTGTTTGCGACCACCACTTGCCTGGGGAAAGCCTGCCACCGGCTGATGCTATCTTAAACCCAAAGCAAGCGAATTGCCCCTATCCTTTTAAGGAACTCTGCGGCTGTGGGGTAGGCTTTAAGCTGTTACAAGGCCTCGCAAAGCAATACGATTTAGAAAAGGAAATTCTATATCACCACATCGACTTGGTTGCCATAGCAACAGCTGCGGATATTGTACCAATGGTGGGCGAAAACAGAGTGCTAACCGCCCTGGGCTTAAAGCAACTCAATAAAGGTCTGCGGCCGGGAATTAACGCCATGCTGCAAGGAACCAGAAGCGATAATCGATTGGGAGTATCGGAGCTGGTATTTTTTATAGCTCCAAGAATAAATGCTGCCGGGCGTATTTTTCACGGTAAGGAAGCCGTAAAACTGCTGAGTGCGGGAGATGAGAAGTCAGCAGAACTTGCGCAACAATTGCAGAGCTTAAACGATGAGCGCAAAACGCTAGATCGCAGCATAGCAGAAGAAGCCCTAAACCAAATTATTGAGCAATTGGAAAAAAACAACACTACCGTAGTTTACCAGGAGGATTGGCATAAAGGTGTGGTTGGAATTGTTGCATCTCGGCTTACAGAAAATTATTACCGCCCCACCGTGGTCATGTGTAAAGCCGAGGGGAAAATCACTGGCTCGGTGCGCTCGGTAGAAGGCTTTGATGTTTACCAGGCATTAAGGGGTTGTGCAGATCTTTTAGAACAATTTGGAGGCCATACCAGTGCCGCAGGACTTACCATGCAGGAGGAGAATTTAGATGCTTTTCGCATGCGTTTTGAGGAGGTTGTGAGCCAACAGATAAATCCAGAATTACTCATTCCTCAAGTACACTATGATTGCGAGTTGGATTTTAAAGATGTTGATCCCAAATTTTACCGCATTGTGGAACAAATGGCCCCCTTTGGCCCAGAAAACCTAAGGCCACAATTTCTTTTTAAAAATGTACAGGATACTGGTTTCGCGAAAATTGTGGGAGAAAATCACCTGAAAATGAATCTGTTTCAGGAGGAATGGGATCACAAGAAAATGCCGGCCATCGCCTTTAAACTGGGCCAGCATATTGAAATGGTAAAAACAAAACAGCCATTCCACGTGATTGCTTCCATTGAAGAAAACCACTGGAATGGCCGAAGTTCACTACAATTGGTAGTAAAAGATATTAAGCAAACACTCTAACGTTTCGCTCTTTCATTTTAACGGTATCCAAGATTCCGTTCCACAAATGAATTCTAGCTTGTAAGGCACCCTTGGCCGCTACTGTAGCCTCTTCCCATTTGCGCTCATTCTTACCGCAAAGTTCGGTTACCAGCTCCAATGCCATGGGCCCGTGCTCCTCACCGTCAAGCTCAATATGGCGCTCCAGGTAATACACCAGTGCAGAAAGATTTCCTTCCTCCTTGTTGAGCTTCTTAACGAGGCTTACAAACATATCTGGAATTAGATCTTCTCTTCCAAAAGTAAAGGCACTGGCTACCTGATGTGGCTTTCCATTCTGTAAAAGATTGAATGTAAACTCCAGGAAGGGAAGCACTTTTCCAGGTAGTAAAGTTTGGCGTAAATGTTTTACAACATCTTTTTTACCTGCACAAGACTTAATTAGATCCAAGGCTGGTTGGGCATCTGCTCCGCTTTGCTGCATGGCATCCAAATACAGATTAAAGTGGCTTCGTACTTCTCCGTTGGGAGCAAAATCGGTTTCCTCTGCCAGAACAATTTCATTGATAAAGCGCTGGTACTTGGCCCCTATTTTAGAAGGCACCCAAGGCACATCCACACAAGTTACCTTACGCTGGAGCCATTTCACCATGCTCATGAAATCCCATACAGCATATAAGTGCTGCTCCATAAAGGTGTTAATCTGTTCTACGCTACCTAATTCATCATATAAGGAATGATTCAATAAATCATGCCTTAATGGCTCAATTTGTCTGGTTATTTCTTCTACACTCATGCCGCTATAAACGCTAAAACCCCCCATCCTGTTTTTACTTGTTCGCAAGAATTAATTCACTTTTTAGGTGTAAATCTCGCTGAGGGAATGGAATTGTAATTTTTTCTTCTCGGAAGGCTGCATCAATGGCATATCGCAGTTCGCTTTTTATCTGCTCAATCTCCCATTGACTCCGGGTCCAGAAAAACAGTTTAAAGACCAAGGAAGACTCCCCGAAATCTTCAAACTTCACCCAAATGGGTTCGGTTTTGGAGATCTTTGGATGACTGTGAGCCACCTCATTTAAAATGCGGGTTACCAATTCCGTATTCGATCCGTAAGCTACTCCTACTGTAATATGAAAGCGGGTTTCCTGCCGATTAATACTCCAGTTGATTAGTTTTTCGGTTACCAGTTTGGAGTTGGGCATGATTACAAAAGTTCCATCGCGGGTTTCCACCTTGGAAGTGCGCAAGTCGATTTGCATTACCCTGCCCACCATGCCTTCAATTTCTATTACATCGCCCACCTGGAAAATTCCTTCCAACAAAAGCACAATGCCACTAAAAACATCCCTAAAAACCTCCTGCAATCCGAGACCAATTCCCACCAAAAGCGCAGCCGAAGCACCTAATATTAGGGTGAGATCAAAGCCCAGGGTTTCTATACAAACCGCTACCGCCAAAATGTACACTAGGTAGCGAACCAGTTGAAAAAGTCTTAATGCACGGGCCTTTCCACTCTTGTTTCCTTTGCCTATGGCTTTAAAAAGCAATACCCGAATTACCTTTAACCCAAAGTGAAATCCCAGCACCACCAATAACAAGGCTACCAAAGTTCCCACCTTGATTTCGATCTTGTCGAAACTGACAAGAGAAAGGTTTAATATTTCCTGGAGCTGCTTCACCTACCTAATAATTACTCTAGAGAGCTGATCGGACAATTTCATCTTAGCCCGGTCGTAATCTTTCTGCGATTTTAATAATTCTATTACTTCCTCTTCTGCTGGATTGCTCTTCAACTTTTCCTGGATATTTCTTATCTCCATTTCCACCCGTATTAGTAGGTAGGAGTACAAAGAGCGAACAACGGTTTGATCTATTTTTTCTTTTTCACCGGAAGTAAAAATGAAATGCTTTTTCTCCCAGTTTGGGCTTAACTCGTAGGGCTCATAGATTAAATCGGCATAAAACTCTGCCAGTGAGTTTTCCATGGTAGCTGCATCCATTTCTTCTATTGCCCTGTGCTCTCTTATAAATCGTAACATTTCCTGGTGTCGGGCAATATCAAAGTCGATATTATCGGCTTCCAGGGTGTCTAGAATAAAATCTCTAACGCCCACCTCGGCCTCTACCATTTCTCCATCCTCCGAGCTATCGCGGTAAATAAAATTCATAGAACCGTAAAGCAACATTACGCGTAAAAGCTCGCGTTCGTACAACTCAGCCGTTAAACCCTTTTTAAGCTCTGGCTTGGTTTGGGTGGGACTTTCAACAAGAAGGAAATCCTCTGGGTTTTCCTCTCGAACATCGGCTTGCTTTTTTAAGGCATCTCGATTTTTACTGCGAACGAATTTGTTGATTTCCCTCAGGAGGAGTTGCTCCTCCACATCCAACAGTGCTGCTGAACTCCTACAATAAATACTGCGACTTAAGGCATCTGGGATTTGAGCAATGGTTTCTGCCAGGTCTTTTAAAATGGCCACCTTACTCAGTGGATCATCCGACTTGGAGTCGCCCTTTAAAATCTCTGTTTTGAAGGAAACAAAGTCCTTGGCATTATCGGATAAAAATTGCTTTAATTCCTCTGTGCTATGGCTATTGGCAAAAGAATCGGGATCTTCTCCATCTGGGAAAAGGCAGGCTTTTACCGCAAGTCCCTCCTGTAAAAAGAGGTTGATTCCACGAAAAGAAGCCTTAATCCCGGCTGCGTCCCCATCGAAAAGAATAACAACATTCTTGGTGTAGCGCTTGATTAATTTAACCTGATCCGCAGTTAGCGAAGTACCAGAAGAAGCCAAAACATTTTTTACACCAGCCTGATGCAATGAGATTACATCGGTGTAACCTTCAACCAAATAGCAAGTATCCTCCCGGGTGATATGATTCTTAGCCTGGTACAGGCCATATAAGACTTTGCTCTTATTGTAAAGCTCATTCTCCGGGCTGTTCAGGTATTTCGGGATTTTTTTATCCGCTTTAAGGGTTCTCGCCCCAAAACCCAATACCTGTCCAGAAATATTGTGGATAGGAAAAATTACCCTACCCCTATAAAAATCGTAAATGCCAGAACGCCCTTCTTTGCTTACCCCAGATTCCAGCAAATACTTTTCGCTAAACTGGTTTTCTAGGGCTTGTTTGCTAAGCGATAGCTCTTGTTCTGGGTTATATCCTAACTCAAACTCTTTAATGGTTTGAATACTAAATCCCCTTTCTTTAAAATAACTCAATCCGATATCCCTGCCTTCCTGGCTGTTGTGCAGAGCATCCTGAAAAAATTGATGCGCGTATCGGATTACAGCCGCTAAACTCTCTCGCTCCGACTTGGCTGCAATTTCCTCTGGACTTTCTTCCCTTTCCTCAATGGCTATCCCGTATTTCTTGGCCAGGTATTTTAATGCCTCGGGATAGGTCCACTTTTCGTGTTCCATGAGGAAGGTAACTGCAGAGCCTCCTTTGCCTGAAGAAAAGCATTTGAATATCTGCTTGGCGGGAGAAACAAAAAAGGATGGTGTTTTTTCCTCGGTGAAAGGACTGAGCGCTTTATAGCTACTGCCCGATTTTTTCAAATGCACAAAATCCCCAATAACCTCCTCAATGGAGGTTGCATCCATAATTTGATCTATGGTGGATTTTGGTATCATTTACTACTCTTCGATGTTTCCGTAGTCCTGCTCAGAAATTTTATTTCCGTTCTCATCAAAAGAAATCCAAACTCCCTGGGGAACATCATCCTTAAATTGACCTAAAACTCTAACCTGTCCGTTTTTATACCAAATGCGATAATCCCCATTTTTTTGCCCATTCTCATAAGTGGTTTCGCTTCGTTTTTCGCCCGTATCAAACCATGAGCTCCAGGTTCCTTCTCTCTTTCCATTTTCCAGGATGCCATTAACGTCAACTTTTCCATTGGGATGGAAGGTCACATATTTCTCTTTTCCCTTGGATGCTGACTTATCCTGAACTTGTTCTGTTTGAGGTTTATCCTGGATTTTAACCTCTTGGGTACAGGCCATGCCAGTCACCAGAATACCCATACATATTCCTGCAATCTTCATGTTCCTTAATTTATTTCTCGCGATCTATTGTGTATTGTACCAAGTCTAAAAGCGCCTCTTTTGCCTCTGAGTTGGGTATAGAGGCCAACTCCGCCAGAGCCAGTTGTTGGTACTCTAACATTTTTTGTTTTGCGTACTCTATTCCGCCCTTATCCACTACAAATTGGATAATCTGTTGGATGTTATCCTGTTTGTTTCGGTGGTGATTGAGTTTAAAAATGTACTTTTTTCTATCGGCCCAAGAGCAGTTGTTGAGAGCAAACAGCAAAGGCAATGTTATTTTTTTCTCTTTAATGTCTATGGCAATGGGCTTCCCAATATTGCCGTTTCCGTAATCAAATAGGTCGTCTTTAATTTGAAAGGCCATCCCTACGTAAGTACCAAATTTTCGAAAAGCTTCCTGAGTTTTGGCATCCACACCCACGGATGAAACTCCGGCCTCGCAGCAGGAGGAAATTAAACTGGCAGTTTTCTGCTCTATGATGTTTAAATACACCGACTCATCCAGGTTAACACCACGGGATTTTTCCAATTGCAACAACTCTCCCTCGCTCATTTCTTTCACGGAGCGCGTTACAATTTCCAGGAGGTTAAACTCTTTGTTTTCCACCGCAAGAATTAATCCACGCGAGAGGAGATAATCGCCAACCAGAACGGCAATTTTATTTTTCCAAATGGCATTTAGCGAGAAAAAGCCTCTGCGCTCCATGGCATCATCTACCACATCATCGTGTACAAGTGTTGCGGTGTGTAAAAGCTCAATGAGTGCCGCAGCTCTAAAGGTGGTATCAGAGATTTCGCCCACCGCTTTGGCACACAAAAAAACGAACATAGGCCGCATTTGCTTGCCTTTTCGTTTTACTATGAAGTGCGTGATTTTATTAAGTAATGGAACCTTAGATTGCAAGGATGCCCGAAAGCGATCTTCAAATGCATCCAGCTCTTTTGTAATGGGAGCCTTTATCCTGTCAACACGACCCATTAATCCATCCTTAATTTGCCGACTAATATATGGCTAAGTGCTCTAGCCCCCAATGGCAATTTTGTTTTTATTGGCTAATTGCCCGCAAGCGGCATCAATGTCTTTACCACGGCTTCGTCTTACGTTTACAACCAGGTTTCTTTTTTCCAGATAAGCAGAAAAACGATCTACCTTTTCCGCATCTGCCTGTTGAAATTCTCCCCCGTCAATAGGGTTGTACTCTATAATGTTAATCTTGCAGGGTACGTGCTTGCAAAACTCTGCCAATTCTCGAGCATCCTCAATTTCATCGTTAAAATCCCGGAAAATTATGTACTCAAAGGTTACGCGGGTTCCAGTTTTTTCATGGAAGTATTTTAAGGCCTCTGCTAATTCTTCCAGACTGTTGCTCTCGTTAATGGGCATGATGCGGTTTCGCTTTTCATCGTTGGCCGCGTGCAGCGATAGCGCCAGGTTAAACTTAACACCGTCATCGCCCAATTGTCGGATTAATTTGGCCACCCCTGCTGTAGAGACCGTAATGCGTTTTGGAGACATTCCCAAAGCTTCTGTTCCGGTAATATGCTCCACAGAAACTAGCGTGTTTTTATAATTGAGCAAAGGCTCACCCATGCCCATATACACAATATTGGACAAGTTTTGCCCGTAATGCTCTGCCGCCAGGTTTTTAATGGCTACCACCTGATCGTAAATCTCATCTGGCATCAGGTTTCTAACCCGATTCATTTTTCCAGTGGCACAAAATGCGCAGGTCAAGCTACAACCCACTTGCGAAGAAATACAGGCGGTTATTCTATTTGGGGTAGGAATCAACACGCCCTCCACCACATTTCCATCGTGGAGTTTAAAAGCAGCTTTTAGCGTGCCGTCATTCGACTTTTGTAAGTCGGAAATCTCCAAGCGCGTAAAAGTGAAATTTTGGTTGAGCTTTTCTCGCAATTCCTTCGATAGGTTGGTCATCTCATCAAAGGAGGTGTAAGATTTGGCCCAGATCCACTCGAAAATTTGCTTGGCTCTAAAGGGTTTTTCCCCCCAAGAGACCAATACATCCTTTATTTCTTCCCTACTTAAGGACCTTATGTTTGGAAGCTTTTTATCCATGAAGTATTAGTTCTGCTAGTTTTAAATCCAGCGGATTGGTAATTTTAAGATTCTCGGGATTTCCTTGGCTTAAATGAATTGTATAACCCGCAGCCTCTACAACGGATGCATCATCCGTAAAGTTTGATCGGTAGGGTATTTTATAGGCCTCCTCTAGGATTTCCCTGCTAAAGACTTGAGGTGTTTGCACAGCAACTAATTCATCCCGGTTTAAAGCCTTATTTCCATCTGCTTTTTGCTGACGAATTGAATCTTTAACTGGAATCACCGGAATGGCCGCCCCTGTTTTAGCCGCCAGCTGAAAAACACCTTGTATGCATTCTACACTGGCAAAAGGACGAACGGCATCATGGATTGCAACCCATTGGCCATTGCACTTTTCTATCCCAGATTTTACCGAGTGATAACGCTCCTTTCCCGCAAAGGCGACTTTATAAGCAATCTGAGGTAAATGCTTATGCATCAACGCTTTAAACTCCTCTTCCATATCGGGGGAGATCACTACAACTACCTCAATCTCTGGTATGGCCAGATTAAAATTCTTGATGCTGTGAAGCAAAATAGGCATGGAACCCAGCAGCAAATACTGTTTGGGAATAGCCGCCCCCATGCGCTTTCCACTTCCTCCTGCTACTATGATTACGCTTTTCTGCATATAAAAAAGGCCGTTTCAAAGAAACGGCCAAAATATCATCTTATCTAGTATTGATTAAACCCAAATTATGCAATAGAGCATAATTTGCCTTAAAAGCAGACGAAAGCTTTGCTTTGTCTGGGTTAACCTGACAAAAACGCCTTCTCGGAGGCGTTTTTCGTCAAT
>JBMYJC010000037.1:0-9864 GCA_049594055.1 Luteibaculum sp.
CAGTACCAATATCCTGGGTCATGTACACCGCTGTGCCATCTGATCTAAGCAATAACTTCTCATCCAAACCATCCTGGGTTAAATCAACCCAAATAGATTTATCCTCGCGCTGGTAAAAAACATTTTTTTCCAGGCCTTCCATTACCACATCCCGGCCTTTGAGGTAGGTGTTAGATTCGTAGTACAACTTGTCAAACTCCACGCCCATTTCACGATAAGTAGCATTAAAACCATCGTAAACCCATCCGTTCATGGTTTCCCACAGAGCGCGCACCTTTTCATCCTCTTGTTCCCATTTGCGAAGCATTTCCTGCGCTCCCACCAAATATTTATTTAAGCGATCTGTGATGGCTTTAAACTTGGCCGATGCGCGTTCATCCAATGCGTCAATCCCCTCTTGCTTGGCCTTGGAAATCAACTGCCACTCCTCATCTCCTTTAACGGCTTTTTTCCAAGTGCTTGCTTCTTTTAATGCAGAGACATCGGTTGTAAGCAATTCCTGCTGAATTCTTTTTTGCTCTTCCTTGTATTTAACATCAAAAAGCACATAGTACTTACCAACAAACTTGTCGCCTTTTAATTTAGCGTTGGCCGGGGTCTCTCCATTTCCAAACATTTGCCAGGCAAGCATGGATTTGCAGATATGAATCCCTCTATCATTGATAATTTGAACCTTTTTTACCGCATGGCCATTAGCTTCCAAAATGCGGCTTACACTGTGTCCCAGGAAAATATTCCTCAGGTGGCCCAAATGCAAGGGCTTATTGGTGTTGGGAGAAGAAAACTCCACCATTACATGTCTTTTGGGCCCACTAGAACCATGGCCATAATTGTCTTGGGAAACAGCCTGGTTAAATTGCTCTAGCCAATATTCATCTTGCAGAACCAGGTTTAGAAAGCCTTTAACCACATTAAAATCGGCTACCAGATGAGATTCTTCTTTAAGTCGCTGCCCCAACTTATTACCAATTTCCTCGGGCTTAGACTTTAAAGCTTTGGTAAGAGGAAAAGTTACCAAGGTTATCTCTCCATCAAACTCTTTTCTTGTTTCCTGGAAACTCCAATCTAAATTCTCGGTAACCCCAAAAATTTCTTCAACCGCACTTTTTAAATCCTTGGAAAGGATTTGAGCAATTTGCTGCATGTTTAGCGAAAATTTGTGCGAAAATAAGCTTTTAAATAGGCTTCCTTGGTGCAAAGTGTCATATTCCCTTTTGCTTGTGGATAAAAAGGATTGCCACCAAAAAAAAGAGCAGGCATTTGACTTAATTTTGACCAAAAGACACCAAAATTCATGTACAAAACCATAGAGATATCAGTTGAGAACAGAATTGCGGAGGTAAAATTAAACCGCCCGGATAAAAGGAATGCACTAAACGATAGCATGGTCTTGGAACTGACTGATGCGTTTAAAAAATTAGAGCAGGATCCAGCGGTGAAAGTTATTGTGCTTTCTGGTAACGGTAAGGCCTTTTGCGCAGGGGCGGATTTAGCTTATCTGGAAAAGCTCCAGAAAAACACCTACGAAGAAAATTTGGCAGATTCTCGCCAACTGATGACCCTATTTGATACCATTTATCACCTAAACAAAGTTGTAATTGCCAAGGTAACAGGCCACGCCATTGCAGGTGGTGCAGGACTAGCCACGCTTTGCGATTTGGTTTACAGCGTACCAGAAGCTAAGTACGGATACACAGAGGTTAAAATTGGCTTTGTTCCAGCCCTGGTGTCTGTTTTCTTGCTTCGCAAATGCGGTGAGAGTGTGGCAAAAGACCTACTGCTAACCGGTAGGTTATTGGATGCCAGCGAAGCCAAAAATTTAGGTTGTATTAATGAGCTTTTTGAAGCCTCTGAGATTGAGGAGAAAGTAAGGGAGATTGCAAAAAACCTCTGCAACCAAGCATCTGGAGATTCTTTGCGCCTAACAAAACGACTCTTGGCCCGCGTACAGAACGAAACCCTGTTGCAAGCCCTTGATACGGCTGCAGCTTGTAATGCCAGTGCTAGGGCAACCGAAGATTGTAAAAAAGGCATCAGCTCCTTTTTAAATAAAGAAGCAATTACATGGTAAGAAAGCTCTGTTTCCTGGGGCTAAGCCTAGTGCTATGCCTGGTTGTAAATAGGATAAAGGCTCAAAACTTTTATCTGGAAATTGCCTATAGCTATAACCTCAACGATTCTGTTGATAGCCGCGTGCAGCAATTTGCACCCAAGGAAGCTATCGTTTGGGGTAACGAGAAAATTCAGTTCCAGCGCCTGAGTTTTGGATTGATTGAAATATTGCGAGTAGCACATTTAGGACAGGATTCTGTAGACCACTATCTTAATCTTTTGGGTAAAAAAATTCGCTACCGGGAATCCTATGCAGCAGCAGACTCCATGCAGTTTAGTTTCACTGCTACCAGCAAATCTGACAGTTTGGGCGGCATGTCCTTTCCTATGGCAATTGGCCACTTTAAAGACAAGAAGTTCCCGGTTTATTACATTCCGGGATATGGCTCTGCATTTTTTCCGCGTTTTAAAGCACTCAAGGGTATTCCCGTGCAGTATAAATTAAGTGGAATAGACCCAGGCGTAGATGCATTGGTGTATGTTAAAAAGGCTTCCAATAAAATTCCCGCTGATTTTAAATTGAGCCCGCCTACGGGCCACGAGACAATCTCACGTGAGGAAATGGAAAAAATGTTTGGATTTTTTAAATAATGGCTGCGAGAAAAAAACCACAAAATAACCGGTACTCTAAGGAGGAAAAGAAACAGGCTAAGGAAAAAAAGCCTTTAAAATTTTCTTTCGCCTTTTTAAAAGATGCGCGCTTTAAACGGGTTTGCGGTGCCTTTTTTATTGTTTTTTCCCTGGTATTGTTTCTATCATTCACTTCCTACCTTTTTACCTGGCAGGATGACCAATCCGTAGTAGCCGGTAAAAGTTTTTGGGCCTTGCTAAATCCTGAGATTCAAGTGAGCAATTGGCTAGGAAAAGTGGGTGCCTGGTTATCGCACCATTTGATTCACCAATCCTTTGGAATAGCCAGCTACTTTTTTGTGGTTATTTCTTTTGTGTTGGGCTTAAAAATTGCTTTTGGCTTCAGTTTAATCGCAATGCCGAAGCTGATTAAAAACGCCATTTTCAATTTCATTTTCCTCCCCTACTTGTTGGGATATTTTTTCAGTGGAAACCTCCCCTTTTTAGGCGGTTCCCTGGGCTATAACCTCACCGAGTTCTTTGGCAGTCTTTTGGGCAATCTGGGCAGTGCCCTCTTACTAACTCTTATGGCTTTTGGCTATGTGGTCTTCACCTTTAATCCTGCTTTTGAAAACCTCAAGCTTTTTGGAAATTCTGGAGCAGAACCCTCCACAAAAAAGAAGGATGAGGATGCCTACAACAAGATTCTAAATGCCGAGCTGCACAGCGACCTGGAAGAAGTAAAGGAGGAAGAAAGCATTGTGGATGACGAAGAAAATGAGGAGGACCTAAAATCCAGCCACCAGGAAGATTTGCAGGAACCTGCTGATACTGAGGAAGAAAATGATGAGGAATTTGAAGTGGTGGACGCCTCAGATGAAAGCCAGGAAGAAAGTAATGTAGAACAAGAGGATGAAGCAGAGCTGGAGATTGATGAAAACTCCAACCTGCAAGAAGATGAACTCAGTGACAAAGAGTTAAACAAACGTTTAAAGGATTTTGGCCCTTACGATCCAAAACTGGATTTATCAAGCTTTAAACTACCCCCAATAGAGCTTTTAGAAGAACATGGCAGCGGACACCTAAGCGTTGAGGAGCGCATGGATAAAACCACGCTGGAAGAAAACAAGCAGCGCATTATAGATACCCTGCAGAACTATAAGATTGGTATTTCTAAGATTAAAGCCACTATTGGCCCAACCGTAACTTTATACGAGATAGTGCCGGAGGCTGGGGTGAGAATCAGCAAGATTAAGAATCTGGAAGATGATATCGCTCTGAGTTTGGCTGCTTTGGGAATACGGATTATTGCTCCCATTCCGGGAAGAGGAACCATTGGTATTGAGGTTCCAAATACCCATCCGGATATGGTTTCTATGCGCACGCTGATAAAAGGCGAGAAATTCCAGAACACCAAGTTTGAGCTTCCCGTTGCCCTGGGCAAAACCATTAGCAACGAAACCTTTATTGCCGATCTGGCTAAAATGCCTCACTTACTGATGGCCGGAGCCACTGGTCAGGGTAAATCGGTTGGATTAAACGCCATATTGGTTTCTTTGATGTACAAGAAACATCCAGCCCAGATTAAGTTTGTTTTAGTAGATCCGAAAAAGGTTGAATTAAACCTCTTCAACAAAATTGAGCGTCACTACCTGGCCAAATTACCCGATGAGGAAGAGGCCATCATTACCGACACCAGTAAGGTAGTTAAAACCCTCAATTCCCTCTGCGTGGAAATGGACCATCGCTACGAGCTGTTGAAAGATGCGCAGGTAAGAAACATTAAAGAGTACAACCAAAAGTTTATTAACCGCAGACTAAACCCGGAGTTAGGGCATAAATACTTGCCCTACATCGTGCTGGTGGTGGATGAGTTTGCCGACCTGATTATGACTGCGGGGAAAGAGGTAGAACTCCCAATTGCTCGCTTAGCGCAGCTTGCTCGAGCTATCGGAATTCATTTGATCATCGCAACCCAAAGACCATCGGTAAACATCATTACCGGTATTATAAAAGCCAACTTCCCTGCCAGAATTGCTTTCCGGGTTACTTCGAAGGTGGATTCCAGAACCATTTTAGACTCGGGTGGAGCAGAGCAACTTATTGGTCGTGGTGACATGTTATTCTCCACCGGAAATGATTTGGTGCGACTTCAGTGCGGATTCGTAGATACGCCAGAGGTAGAGAACATTTGTGATTACGTGGGCGAACAACGCGCCTATCCATCCGCATTTATGTTACCAGAAGTGGCAGATGACAACGAGTCGGGTTCGGGTGGTGACATTTCTGATGAAGACCTGGATGAATTGTTTGAAGACGCAGCCAGAATTATTGTTAATCACCAACAGGGATCCACTTCACTGCTTCAAAGAAAACTCAAGTTGGGCTATAATCGCGCGGGTAGGATTGTAGATCAATTAGAGGCTGCAGGAGTGGTTGGCCCCTTTGAAGGGAGTAAGGCACGGAAGGTTTTAATTCCCGATGAAGTATCTTTGGAACAGTTTTTGTCACAACAGCAGCAAAACTCCAACACTTAACATGAAAAACAGACTTTTAACGGGGCTGATGGCCCTTTTTAGCATCCTTAGCTTTCAAGCCTCCGCACAGGAGATGAATGACCCAAAAGCTAAGGAGGTTTTGGATAAAGTGAGTAGCAAAACCCAACAGTATAAAACCATTACCGCCACTTTTACTTCCAGCCTGGAAAATAAGCAGGCAGGCATGAAAGTGGATCAGGAAGGAGTTTTAAAGCTTAAGGGAACACGCTTTAACCTAACCCTAGATGATTACAATATCATTTCTGATGGGACAACCACCTGGACTATTGCCACCGCAGATAATGAGGTTTACATTGATAACACCTCAGAAATGGCTGGTGGGGATATTAATCCAACCGAGATTTTTACCATGTGGGAAAAGGGATTTAAATATAAGTATGTGGGTGAGGAAAGTGTAAATGGAAGCGCCTGCCACCACATCAACTTATTTCCCAAAAACCCGAAGGAGAAAAATTACCACACCATTAAGCTTTACATCGGTAAGAGCGATCTGGAAATTAAAAAGGTAGTAGCTCTGGGTAAATCAGGTGATATCTACACCTATTCCATCAAGAGTTTTAATGTGAACCATGACTTAGCCGACAACCTGTTTTTGTTCTCTAAAAGCAAGTACCCCGGTATAAACGTGGTTGACAATCGCTTTTAATCTACCCAGGAAATTCCCTTTTTTAAAAGCCCCAGCGTTTCTGCTTCGGGGCTTTTTTCTTGCACCTTAAAGTCGTATTCCCAAGAGGCGTATTTGGGCAGGCTCATTAGAATAGATTCAATTCTACCATTTGTTTTTAGGCCAAAATGGGTTCCGCGGTCATATACCAGATTAAACTCCACATAGCGCCCTCTTCTTAAAAGCTGCCACTGTTTTTGATCCTCGGTGAAGGGTTTGTTTTTATTGGCCTCCAGGATGGGTAAATAGGCAGGTAAAAAGCTTTCGCCAACATCGTAGACAAAGGCCGCCCATTCTTCCTTGTTCAAATCCATTTTATGGCCGTTAAGTCGATCAAAAAAGATACCTCCAACCCCTCTTGTTTCATCCCGGTGTGGGATAAAAAAGTACCTATCCGCCCATTCCTTAAACTCGGGGTAAAAAGTTGAATGGTGTTTATCGCAAACGGCCTTTAAAACGCTGTGGAAGGATTTCGCTTCCTTTTTATTCACGTAGTGTGGAGTTAGGTCAATACCTCCACCAAACCACCAATTATCGCCCTCCATTTCAAAGTAGCGAATGTTCATGTGCACAATAGGAACATGTGGGTTTTTCGGGTGAATAACAATGGAAACCCCGGTAGCAAAAAACTCCTTGCTTCCCACGCCAAATTCCTTAGCTATAGCATCTGGTAACTCTCCGTAAACCGAGGAAAAATTAACTCCTCCCTTTTCAATAACTGCGCCATTTTTAAGCACCCTGGATTTTCCTCCACCACCTCCTGGCCGTTGCCAGTCGTCAGTGATAAAACTACTTTGACCATCGGCCTTTTCTAGCTCCCTGCAGATTTGGTCTTGAATGGAAAGAAATCGTTTGCTTATGGACTCTCTATCGGGCATTAATTTAAAGTCTGTAATTCGTAATCCTTATAACCCAGAATGTGCGCTCCTTTGTTCTCGAACCCAGAGCTTTGAGAAAGTCGGATAAAGTTAAATTTTAAGGATGCGGGATCACTGGAATTTTCACCCAGCGCATTTAAAAAGGCTAGCCCTTGATCCATGATTCCTTTTAGGTAAAAATAGGTGATATCGAAGCCCAAGAAGCCATAATTACCGGGCTCGCTCTTAAACCTCGAACGGAAATTTTTTACAAAGCTTTTGGTGCTGCTTTTCTTATAATCCACATGGGTGTTGGCAGTAATAGTAAGATTTAAATCGTTTTTACTGGCGAAGTCAATCTTATCCATTTCCAGCCAGGACTCCAGGCTAAATACCCGGATTTTATATTCACTGGAATAGCCCTTTAAATGAGTCATTAAGCCAGAAGCAAGAACGGGATCTGAGGAGGCCGTAAATATGATATTCTCCTGCCCTATTCGCATAAAACGTTCAAAGTCCGGGAAATCAAAGCCATTAGTAAAAACAGACTTAATACTATCGGTCCTAAAAAGCCCGCCAGGTATATAGCGATAGTAGGCTTGAGCAAAAGTTTGTCCCAACTTATCTTCTACTGCCTCCTGCCGTGAACGCTTCACCATGATTACGTTGGAAGTATTGTGTTGCGTGGCAAGGTATTTTCCTAATAAAGCCGCTTGGGTAATGTCGCTGGCTGGAACTTTGCTAACGTGCGGGGCATTAAACAACACTTTGTTGTTTTGAGGTACAGGACAAACCACGTGCGCTCCAATGGTCTGCGCATATTCGATTACAGGCTCCAGTGCAGAGCGATATAAAGGACCAATAAAGAGGTTTACATTGCTCATTTGCGGCTGCCGAAGCAGACCGCGAACATGATCGGCACTTTTTTTAGTGTCATAAACTAAAACCGTTAAGCGCAGGCCTTGCTTCTTCAGAGAATCTAAGGCGATTAAAGCCCCTTGGTAGAATTCTAAAGCTACCTGGTTACTCGCTGATATCTCTTTTGCAGCAGCCTCCTCAACCAAAAAAGGTAGCAAAATAGCTACCTTATATTCGTTCATAAATCCTTGGGGAATGAGTTTATAATCCCCTAAGTTTGGCTTATCCGGGGTAAAGCTCTCACCTTGTTCGGGTTCCCCTTTGTTGGGTTCCACCACGGGGTCTTCCAAACCATCTTCAAAACTATCCCTATCAGGAATTATTAACCTTTGACCCACCATTAAACCCCCACTTAAACCCTGATTCGCCTGGATAATCGCATTCATGGTTACCCCGTAGTTCTTGGCCAAACTGTAAAGCGTTTCCTTGGGCTGAACAATGTGAACGCGCTGGATATCTTCCTTTTCCTTTAAGTTGTAATTGGCTGGTTCTAAAAATTGGCTTTGGGAATCCTTTGATTTGGTTGCTGGGATTTTAAGTTTTTGACCAACTTTTAAGCCCTCCTTTAATTCCGGATTATGTTCCAGAATGTCCTTTATTTCTAAGCCATACTTTCTTGACAGAGAGTATAGGGTTTCCTTGCGCTGCACTTCATGGATCAAGAATTCACCTTGTATGGCCGGAGCTACTTTTTTCTCTGTTTTAGATTGCCTTGAAAGCGGGATTTTTATCTCCTGACCTATTTTTAAACCCTCCTTTAAAAAAGGGTTTTCCTCCAGAATAAAGGACTCATCTACGGCATAGGTCTTAGAAATGGAATAAATCGTATTTCCGTGTTCAACCGTGTGAATGATATATTTTTTTCCATTGATGGTGGTTATCCTCTCCACCTGTCCACATACTAAAAGCGGCACCAGGAAGGAAACCAGAAGGATTAAAAATGCTTTTCTCATAATTGGAAGGATTATTCCCATTCTATGGTAGCCGGTGGTTTAGAGGAAATATCGTAAACCACGCGGTTTATTCCCTTAACGCGATTAATAATTTTATTGGATATCGAACTTAGGAATTCATATGGAAGGTGACACCAATCTGCTGTCATTCCATCGGTTGAGCTTACAGCCCTCAAAGCAACGGCATTTTCATAGGTTCGTTCATCGCCCATAACCCCTACCGATTGGACTGGCAGTAAAATAACGCCCGCTTGCCAAACCTCGTTATACAGGCCCGCTTCTCTAAGGCCGTTAATATAGATTGCATCGGCTTCCTGTAACATGGCCACTTTCTCTGGGGTAATTTCCCCGAGAATTCTAATGGCTAAACCAGGTCCAGGAAAAGGATGTCGATTTAAAATATCTGCATTCAGGCCAAGCGTTTTACCTACTCTTCTCACTTCGTCTTTAAACAACAAACGCAGTGGTTCCACAACTTTTAACTTCATAAAATCGGGTAAGCCCCCTACGTTGTGGTGCGATTTAATGGTGGCTGAGGGGCCGTTAACAGAAACCGATTCAATAACATCTGGATAAATGGTGCCCTGTGCTAACCAACTCGCCCCTTCCACCTTTTTCGCCTCTTGATCAAAAACGTCTATGAAAACTTTGCCAATGGCTTTTCTTTTTTGCTCGGGGTCTGAAATTCCGTTAAGTGCCTGGTAAAACTGCTGCTTGGCATCTACTCCAACCACGTTTAACCCCATGCCCTTGTACGCCTCCAAAACATCCTCAAACTCGTTTTTACGAAGCAAGCCATTATCTACAAAAATGCAGTGTAGATTTTCTCCTATAGCGTTATCCAACAGCATAGCCGCTACGGAGGAATCTACTCCACCAGAAAGACCTAGAATAACCTTATCATTTCCAAGTTGGCTTTTCAGTTTCTGGATGGTCTCATCGGCAAAAGATGCTGGAGTAAAATCTTGCTTGCAGCCACAGATATCCACACAAAAATTGTGGAACAAAGCACTACCATTTGTGGTGTGGAACACCTCGGGATGAAATTGAAGGCCAAAAACCTGATCTTTTGCAAATCCGGCAACAGGTATATCTTCCGTTCCTGCAATAACCTTGTAACCATCGGGCAGGCTTTTGATACTGTCGCCATGCGACATCCAAACCTGATCTCCCTGAATTAGGCCTTTAAAAAGTGGATGATTTTCCACCCTACCCAATTTCGCTCTACCATA
>JBMYJC010000038.1:0-9578 GCA_049594055.1 Luteibaculum sp.
AGTATTTTGCCTTGGAAGGATTGGGGAAATTGTTGAACACCATAAAAATCGTTCAAAACCGTTTAAACCCAGAGTTGGACATTGAGGGGATTCTTCTCACCATGTACGATACTCGTTTGCGATTAGCCAATCAGGTGGTAGAGGAGGTGAAAATGCATTTCCAGCAATTGGTATTTGACACCATTATCCACAGAAACACCAAGTTGGGAGAGGCACCTAGTTTTGGCCAAACCATTATCATGCACGATGCAACCGGTAAGGGAGCGGTAAATTATCTAAACTTGGCCCGGGAAATCATTGAAAAAAATAAGCTGGTAGCCGGCCAGACAGAAAAAACAGCGGTGAATTCATAGTATGGCAAAAAAACAAGCCTTAGGAAGAGGCCTCGGAGCACTGCTCAAAAACGAGGAAACCGATATAACATCCAAATACAGTCACCAAAAAGATCCGCAAACCGTTGGTTCTGTGGCATTGGTGTCTTTAGAGAGCATAGAAACCAATCCTTTCCAACCCAGGAATTCTTTTGACGAGGAAGCGCTGAAGGAACTAGCCAGTTCCATCCAACAACTGGGTGTTATCCAGCCCATTACGGTTCGTAAAATGGGTTATGATAAATTCCAGCTCATTTCTGGGGAACGCAGATTTAGAGCCAGTAAAATGGCTGGATTGGCCGAAATTCCAGCCTACGTGCGCATTGCCAACGACCAGAGTATGCTGGAGATGGCCATTGTGGAAAATGTGCAACGCGAGGATCTGGATGCGATTGAGATTGCACTTTCTTATCAGCGACTGATTGATGAGTGCAATCTTACCCAGGAAGAATTGGGAGGAAGAGTAGGCAAAAACAGAACTACCGTTACCAACTATTTGCGCTTACTGAAGCTTCCTGAGGAGGTACAGGCGGCTATCATGCTTAAAAAAATCAGCATGGGACATGCCAGAGCATTACTGGGAACTACCGATAAAGAGTTGCAATTGGCCATTTTAGAGGAGATTTTGCAGGAAGGACTTTCCGTTCGCGCGGTCGAAACCATGGTACGCAATCAGAACGCGGGGGATGGAAGTGCAGAGAAGGTTGAGGCCGAGCCCAAAGGCGCGAAAAAGTCTGAACCGCAAAGAGAACCCACCGAAATTGAAATGAACGTTGGGAAGAAACTCAAAAAGAAATTTGGCTTTAAGGCAGCACTCAAGTGCATGCCAGAAGGTCGCGGGAAATTAGAGATTACTTACGATAGCCAAGAAGACCTTGAAGACCTGCTGCAGGCTATTTCCAACCAATAAAATGATGCGTTTTTCGCTAGTTGTACTCGTAATGTTGTTGGGAGCAAAGGCTTGGTCCCAAAGCTCGGATACGCTAAGTACTTCTGTTGCACTAAAGTCTACAGGTCCCAGAATAATTGTTCAGGAAAAAAAGGTGGAGAAAAAGCCAGGCACAGCCGCGCTTTTGTCGGCCATTGTTCCGGGGGCAGGTCATTTATACATTGGCAAACCCGTAAAAACAGCTATTATTTTGGCCGGTTTAGCGGGTGGAATTTATGCCGCTCAGTTTAATATAAAACAGTACAACTACTTTAAAGACAATTACATAGCCCGCCTGGATGATGACCCTAATACCAATTCCGATCCGGCTTTGGACGAGATCTCCGTGGAGGGTTTACAGCAGGGTTATGAATTTCACAGACGCTACAGAGATTTAAGTATCATTCTTACGTCCCTGGGTTATGTACTGAACATTTTGTGGGCCTCTGTTGATACACACCTTTTATACTTTGATGTTTCGGAAGATATAAGCTTAAATATCCGTCCATCCCTTAATTATTTCGATAAACCCCAGCCGGGATTTACATTAGCACTCACTTTAAAATAATGGCAAAAGAAATTCGTGTAGCAATTATTGGTTACGGTAAAATGGGCCGTGCCATATCCGAGCAAGTAGATAAAGCTGGTCATAAAATGGTGGCGGCATTTTCTAGTGGAAATCCGGTTAGCGCTGAAAAACTTTTGGAAGCAAAAGCCGATGTAGCCATAGAGTTCACTCGACCCGAAGCGGCAGTTGATAATATTATGGCTTGCATTAAAGCCAAAGTTCCTGTTGTGGTGGGTACCACCGGTTGGTATAAGGAGTTTAAAAGCGTTAAAAAAGCGGTTAAAGCCGAAAAAGCTACCCTCTTGTACGCTACCAACTTTTCTGTTGGAGTGAACCTGATGTTTGAGTTGAATAGGAAATTGGCCAAACTCATGAATAAATTTCCCGAATACGGGGTGAGCATGAGTGAAATTCATCACACGCAAAAATTAGATGCTCCCTCGGGAACAGCCATTACCTTGGCCGAGGATATTATTTCTCAGCTGGATGGAATAGAGCGCTGGAATTTAACCGCAGAGAGCGTTAATTCCCCTAAAAGTGTTCCCATTACGGCTATTCGGGAGGAAGATGTGAAAGGAACTCATATCGTGCAGTACACCTCTGCCATAGATAAAATTGAATTAAAACACGAAGCATTTTCGCGGGAGGGTTTTGCTAAGGGTTCTCTTTTAGCAGCCGAGTTTTTGGTAAAACAAGAACCAGGAGTTTATACCATGCGCGATTTCTTTAAAAGCCTGTAAAAAAATATGTCAGCATACATTGTATTAGCACTCACGGTGCTTACCCAATGCGTTTCATTGCCATTATTATTTGCCAAAGCCGGAAGGAAAAGTTGGGAGGGAGCAATACCCGTTTACAACTGGTTTATTTGGACCCTTGTGATAAAAAAGCCCCGCTATTGGGCTGTGGTAATGCTTTTCCCTGGCGTAAATCTCATCATGTTGGCAGTGCTTAACGTGGAGTTGGCCAATGTCTTTAACCAAAGAAAATTGCAAGATCACCTACTAGCGGTTTTTTTGCCTTTTGTTTTTCTTCCTTATCTGGCATTTAGCAAAAAGCCAGAATACGTTGGTCCCATAGATTGGAAAGACCGTAAAAAGGGAGTCTTAAGAGAGTGGGGGCACGCCATAGTATTTGCTGTAATTGCAGCATCTCTAATTCGTGGATATGCTATAGAAGCGTATACCATTCCAACCGGGTCTATGGAAAAAAGCTTGCTAATTGGCGACTATCTTTTTGTTAGCAAACTAAGTTACGGCCCCAGAATTCCTGAAACCCCATTAAGTATCCCTTTTACCCACCACAGTATTCCCGGTACGGAAGGATTAAAATCTTTTAGCACCTGGTTAAAGTTTCCTTATTTAAGGCTACCAGGCTTTGGGGAAGTAGAAAGGTTTGATCCGGTGGTTTTTAATTTTCCTCCAGGAGATACAGTAATTGTAAGCCAGCAACAGCAAGATTTTGGCCAGAATGCACGCGATAAAGCATTTGAATTTAATCGCAAGAATGTTCCGGTTTCGGATGACCAAGTCGCTCAGGCGAAAGAGTATTTGTTAAAAAACAGAGAGTGGGTTGTAAGGCCCAACGACAAAAAGGAGAATTACATTAAGCGTTGCATTGGTATGCCAGGCGATACGCTGGAGATAATAGACGCCCAGGTACATATTGATGGAAAAGCCATTGAAAACCCAGATAATTACCAGCAGGCCTTCAACATTCTAACCAGCACACCCTTAAATAGGGCGGTTTTAAAACGCAGGTATAACATCAATTCTGCCGATGTGGGAGAGATGGTAAGCGGCCAGCAATACAATGTTCCTTTGCATCCAAAAGAAGCAGAGAATTTAAAGCAGATACCCGGTGTTATTGAGGTGGAGCAGGAAATCAACGAAAAAAGATCGCAGCCGCTGCCGTACATGCCAATCTTCCCGAATGACCCAAGTTATAATTGGACGGAGGACAATTTTGGACCGCTATACATTCCAAAGGCGGGGGCTAGTGTTCAATTAAATCTGGGAAATCTTCCTCTTTACGAGAAGGCCATACGCAATTACGAAGGGAATGATCTTAGGGTGGAAAAAGGTCAGATCATTATCAACGGAGAACCAGCCTCTTCCTACACCTTTAAAATGAATTATTATTTCATGATGGGGGATAACCGTCACCGCAGTGCCGACAGTCGTTTTTGGGGTTTTGTACCCGAAAATCATGTGGTTGGAAAGGCAGTGTTTATTTGGTTCTCTAAAGACCCCGAAACCGGTATTCGTTGGGATAGGATTTTCTCTTTGGTGGATTAGATTATTCTAGCTGAAAGCCTGAGAAGGCGAAAAGTTGATTATTTGAAAAGCTGAGAAGTTGAATAGCCCAAAGCTAAAAGGGCCAAGCTGAAAACAGGAGGGTGAAAAGTTGAAGAGCTGATGAGTTGATGAGTTGAAAGGGTCAAGTTGGAAGCTAGAAGGGAATAGAAAGTTCGGAGCTCGGAGCTGATAGTTCGTAGAGAAGTACGCTTTTGTTGTGAACAACCTAAAGA
Organism: Luteibaculum sp.; assembly: GCA_049594055.1. GTDB lineage: Bacteria > Bacteroidota > Bacteroidia > Flavobacteriales_D > Luteibaculaceae > Luteibaculum. Next base: position 4,398 of record JBMYJC010000038.1, read on the forward strand.
GTTTCCTTTTCTGGTGATTTGACCTGTGCACCAAATTCCTCCCCTTCGGGGAGGCTAGGAGGGGCCTTGATAGCGAAAAGGGTCAAGCTGAAAACCGGAGGCTGAAAAGTTGATGAGTTGAAAAGCCGATGAGTTGAAAGGGGCAAGTTGGAAGCGGAAGTTTTGATTAGTGATAAGGGATTAGAGCTGATAGCTCGTAGCAAAGCCAACCTGCATTCCAAACGAAACGCAGTGCATCTGCAATGCTGACAGCCCGAAGGGTTCGTCAGTAGTGAAGATCTGGAATCCATTGTTTTTGATGGTGAATTGTTTAACTGGTGATTCGGTGATTTGACCTGTGCACCAAATTCCTCCCCTTCGGGGAGGCTAGGAGGGGCCTTGATAGCTAAAAGCGCCAAGCTTAAAAGTTGATGAGTTGAAAAGCTGATGAGTTGAAAGGGTCAATTTGGAAGTGGAATTTTGATTAGTGATGAGGGATTAGAGGTGAGAGCTTGTAGCAAAGCCAACATGCATTCCAAACGAAACGTGGTGCATTTACAATGCTAACAATCCGAGGGATTCGTCAGCAGCGAGATCTGGAGTCAAATGGCTACGAAACTTGATACCAATTTAATAATTGCCTGACAGGTTATAGCCCCGTATATCTATTTAATCAGATTAAAGGTCATACCAACAGAACCAAAAATATTTCCAGTTTCGCCCCATAATTTTCCAAGGCCAAAATCTAGCCTCGCTACTCGGCTTAATTCAATCCAAACGCCAGCATTGTAGTTTATTCCTTCCAAATCTTTTATTCCAGACCCAGATACTTCCTCAAAGTTTCCAAACATTTCAATAAAAAAACCGCCATTTGCACCGCTAACACTCATGTTTAGGGTATACCCCACGGGTCCGTCAGTTAAGGGGATATTTATATTAGAAGCTAAACCAAGTTTGTCAAAGGATTTTGAAATAGAAACCCTGGCTAGGTGATTGTCCACAGCGGTGCCTCTACCTTGCATACCCACAACGGTAGAAGACCTCAATACATTACTTAAATCAAATTGATACTGAAGGTTAAGAGCTGGAACTGCCTTGCCCTCTTCCAGAACTTGTAGGCGCAACATCGAAATTGGTGCCAATAAAACTTTATTATAAAGTGCGTTATCTCCGCCAACTCCGTTCCGGCTAATTTTGGTACTAACATACGCTGCCCCTAAGTCTACTTCCAGTCTTTTGAAAATTCCATAGCGAAATAGATGTTCGGTGCCCAAAAAACTAACTGTACTGCTTCTCGTTGAAAATCCAGATGACCTCATAGATTTAGGAAACCCATAGATAATCCCACTCTGAAGAGTCAAGGCACCTGCGGGTAAAACCTGAGAAGAAAAACTCTGGCCCGGTCTATCGGAATTAAAGCTTGGGATGTTTTCTTTTTCTTGAGCAAAGGCGGGTAGGCTTGCAAGCCCCAAGAGCAGCACTAAATATTTCATGTCTTTACTAATTGCTGCCCAAGGATATAAAAAACCCGCCTTGTCTCAACTCAAACAAGGCGGGTCCGTTTTTACTTACCTAAAAATTTTGGCTTCTTATTGCTTGGTCGTTCTGCCAGGCTCGTCTTTTTCATTTTTACACGCATACCAGCTTCACCATCGTTTATTTCATAAGTAATCCAACCATTGGCCTCCTCGGTTATACGCAATTCTACATCGGGATTACTTTTTCTCCATTCGTAAGGACCTTCTGGGTTACAGATTAGCAGCAAATAGCTATCGGCACCATTTCTGCCAGGTTCGCCATAGGGACGGCCTGGTCCACCGGGATTAATCCACAATTCGTAGGACCCGTACCAATAGTCCTCTCGGTTTATAAAGTATTCAAACTCGAAGTAGCCAGGGTGACTCATATAGTACTCTCCAAAAAATGGATCAACGGGTACACTTGGGTTGTTATCCCAATAAGAATAAGGCGGACGATAATCAAAATCTATACCGTAAAACGCTCTACCTGGAAGTCCAGGAGGACCATCGGGGTGCACAATAACAACATCGCAAGCGCTAAAGCTAATTCCGGCTACAAGGGCGATTAAAAATGTTCTTAGCGTTTTCATAAGCTGGTGTTTTGCTTATTGTGTTCAAAAGCCGTGCCAAACTCATATGTATTTGAAATACAGGTTGTTATGAGCATGTTTTTTTTTATTTACTTCCGCCTTTAATCTCAGCATCCACATTAAAAGAACATTAAAATATATAGAGTGGATTTTGGCCGTTACTCTGGCCCTGGCACTGTGCACCTTGTTATTTGGAAGCATAGGAACCCTTTACCTGGTTAAAAACAACAGCATGGAACCGGGGATAATAGAAGGGGATGCATTGTGGGTAAGGAAATTGGGAATCAGGCACGAAGCTGTTTTTCCCTTTCCACACAAGGAAATGCGGGACGGAGAGGAGAAAATTGTTTGGTGGAACCGTGTTAAACTAGACTTGCCCTACCATTACAAATGGAAAAGAGGTGATATTGCTTTGATTGCTAGGCCCAATGAGCGAAGTCGTTTGGCAGCCATCAAAAGAATTGTAGGACTGCCTGGAGATACCGTTAAAATTAGAAATCGCAAAATATCGGTTAACAACCAAGTTCAATTGCGGAATTACCCAATAAAACTGAATTATCGGATCAATTTTTCCAACCTGGAATCCAGGGTGAGAATCGCAGAGCAGCTACAGCAGGAACCCGCAAAAATTTCTACAGGTCCTTTTTGGATGTTAACCCTAACGGATTCGCAATACGTGCAGCTTAGCTCAGATACTGGGGTCTTGTACATAAGGCCCATTTTCCAATTGGCCTCTAATGCCAGTGATGCCGTTTGGCCGCGATGGAAACGCTACGGCTGGAATGTGGACAATTACGGTCCGGTTTGGATACCCAAGGCGGGCGATAGCCTGGAGTTAAATGCTAGCAATGTGCGCATGTATGCGGCCTTGGTAGCTAGGGAAGAGGCTAGTTTTTTAAGTTATCTGCCTCGGGGAATAGCTTTGGTAGATGGAAAAGTTTCCAGCCATTACACCTTTAAAAACAACTATTATTTTGTATTAGGAGATAACCGCCATCTGGCGCTAGACTCCCGTTTTTACGGCCCCATTCCAGAACATCGCCTGTTGGGAAAAGCAGGACACATAATGTTTGGTACTTTTAGCGACCAAAAAGGACTTAAGGCTGTAAATTGGAACAGAACCTGGCAAAGGATAAAGTAGTACTTCCCACGGTATATTTTGGAAATCTTGACTGGCATGTGTTTGCTCTGCAGTCTGGAGAAACCTGGATAGAAAGCCAGGAAAATTTTTCCAAACAAACCCTGCGCAATCGCAACAGAATTTTAGGGGCTAATGGTGTTCTGGATCTGAGCATTCCCATAAAAAAAAAGAACAGTAAAGCCGGTATTCAGCACATGCAAATGGATAATGAGGCGCACTGGCGCTGGCAACATTACCATGCCTATGTTTCCGCTTACCGAAACTCACCCTACTTCGAATTTTATCAGCCCGACCTGGAGCAACTGATGCTGGACGAGAGCTGTGAGAATTTGTGGGATTTTAACCTAAGCTGCCTGAAACTGGTGTGCCGCTGGATGAAGCTTCCCTTTGAATTTAATTTTACAAGCGAATTCCAGTTGGATTACGGTGTTCAGGATTTTCGCAAGGCATTTAAACCCAGTAAACAAGAACAATTTTTTCACTTCCCACCTTATTTACAGGTGTTTGTAGATCGCTTTTCTTTTGTCCCCAACCTGTCCATTTTGGATCTTGTTTTTAATTTGGGCCCAGAAAGCACAAAATACCTGAAAAACATAGCCTTTAAACTACCGAACTAAATGAGCAAGATGGACCTGAATTTTAATAAGAACGAGGATAAAATGAAGCTTTTAATCTCCGATATGGAGTTTAAACTGAAGGAAATTTATCTGGGTGGGGGAAAGAAAAAAATTGCCAAGCAACACGAGCAAGGAAAGCTAACAGCTAGAGAAAGAATTGATAAACTCCTGGACAAAGACCAAAAAAGTATAGAAATAGGCGCTTTTGTGGGCGAGGGGATGTATGAAGAATATGGTGGTTGCCCTAGCGGAGGGGTAGTAATAAAAATGGGATACATCCGCGGTAAACAGTGTATTGTGGTGGCCAACGATGCCACGGTAAAAGCTGGGGCTTGGTTTCCCATTACCGCAAAGAAAAATTTAAGGGCACAGGAAATTGCCATGGAGAATAGATTGCCCATCATTTATCTGGTGGACAGTGCCGGGGTTTTTCTTCCACTGCAAGATGAAATCTTTCCAGACAAAGAACACTTTGGTAGAATCTTCCGCAACAATGCAAAAATGTCTGCCATGGGGATCACGCAGATTTCTGCGGTAATGGGCTCTTGCGTTGCTGGCGGAGCATACCTGCCCATCATGAGTGATGAGTCACTAATCGTAAACAAAACCGGAACCATTTTCCTTGCGGGAAGCTACCTTGTAAAGGCGGCCATCGGGGAGGATATTGATAATGAAACGCTTGGGGGAGCAAAAACCCACAATGAAATCAGCGGTGTTTGCGATTACAATGCCGAAAATGATGAAGACTGCATTGAGACCATCAAGAGCATCATGGATAAAATTGGCGAGTATGAAAAGGCCGGTTTTAATCGAGAGAAGTCTGCACCTCCCAAAACCAAGGAGGAGGAAATTCTTGGTTTGTACCCGAGTGCCGTAGTTAAACCTTTTGATGTAAGGGAAATAATAAAGCGCCTGGTAGATGAAAGCAAGTTTACAGAGTACAAAAAGGATTACGGTAAAACCATAGTATGCACCTATGCCCGCATAGATGGTTGGAGTGTGGGTATTGTGGCCAACCAGCGCGAGATTGTAAAAAACGGGAGAGGAGAGATGCAGTTTGGAGGTGTTATCTATTCCGACTCTGCCGATAAAGCCGCGCGATTTATCATGAATTGCAATCAGAAAAAAATCCCACTAGTCTTTTTACAGGATGTGAGTGGATTTATGGTTGGATCGCGCTCAGAGCATAACGGAATCATTAAAGATGGAGCCAAATTGGTAAATGCCATGGCCAATTCTGTGGTACCTAAATTTACCATTGTAATGGGTTACAGCTATGGTGCTGGTAACTACGCTATGTGCGGTAAAGCTTACGATCCCAGATTAATAGTGGG
>JBMYJC010000039.1:0-9544 GCA_049594055.1 Luteibaculum sp.
TTTTATTACACGGGTTTTTTTATGTCATGAAAATATTGCTCCTATTTACTTTTCTGCTTTTCTCCGGACTGGTACTCACTGCCCAGAACCAAGTGCAAGAACAATCCAATGAGCCAGAATTAGCCAGTTTTAAAGAAGCTAACAGAAGCTCGGTATTGGCTTTAACACTTCTCCTAGGTCCACTTGGAGGACATCGGGTATTGATGGGAACCAAATTTTATATCCCCCTTGCCTATGCCCTCACCTTGGGTGGTGGCTTAGGATTAGTACCGGTCATCGACTTCTTTGTCTGCTTGTTTAAGAAGGACCTTAAAGAATTCCATGAAAATCCCCATTTCCTCATGTGGCTTAAATCAAAGCCTCAAAAAGAATAGGCAGCTCTATTCTACCGTAACAGATTTTGCTAAGTTTCTTGGCTGGTCTACATTACAGCCACGCATTACCGCTGCGTAGTAAGAAATTAATTGTAGGGGAATTACTGTTAAGAGCGGGGTAAATAGCTCATCACATTCTGGGATTTCAAAAACGTAATCAGCCATCTCTTTAACCTCGGTATCACCTTCTGTCACCACCGCAATTACTTTTCCTTTTCTGGCAACAACCTCCTGGATATTACTTACCACTTTGTTGTAAGAGGGACCCTGATTTGCTATAACAAAAACAGGCATCTCCTCATCGATTAAGGCAATGGGCCCGTGTTTCATCTCCGCTGCGGGATAACCCTCAGCATGGATATAGGAAATCTCCTTCAATTTTAAAGCCCCTTCAAGTGCCACAGGAAAATTAATTCCCCTTCCTAAAAACAGAGCATTGGTAGCATCTTTATACATCTCAGCAATGTGTTTAGATTGCTCTGCCTTTTTTAGTACTTGTTCTACCTTGTTTGGAATATCCTGAAAGTCGTAGAGGTAACGATTAAAAACGCTGGAATTAATGCTTCCTTTAAAGTGGGCAATATGCAGAGCCATTAGGGTGGCCACCGTTACTTGTGCCGTAAATGCTTTAGTGGATGCAACTCCAATTTCAGGTCCTGCATGGGTATAGGCTCCCGCGTGCGTTAAACGAGAAATTGAGCTTCCCACCACATTGCAAATTCCCAGGATGGTAGCACCTTTTTGTTTGGCCAGTTCCAATGCAGCAAGCGTATCAGCGGTTTCACCACTCTGAGAAATGGCAATTACAATGTCATCCTCATTAATTATTGGATTGCGGTATCTGAATTCCGAGGCGTATTCAACCTCAACCGGTATTCTTGTGAGTTCTTCAAAAATATACTCGGCCACAAGACCCGCATGCCAGCTTGTGCCACAAGCCACAAAAATTATTCTACGAGCATTGGCAATTGCCCGCTCGTAATCTTTAATTCCACCCAAGGAAATAAGCCCTTGTGGAAGTTGTATTCTTCCACGCATGGAATCCTTAATGGATCTGGGTTGCTCGTAGATTTCCTTAAGCATAAAATGGTCGTATCCACCCTTTTCTATGGCTTCCAATTCCATTTCTAGCTTCTGAACATAAGGAGTTTTTTCCTGATTGCGGATGGTTTTTATACTTAAGCCTTCAGACAGTGAAACTACTGCTATCTCCTCTTCCTCCAGGTAGACAACATTTTTAGTGTAATCTATGATAGGTGTGGCATCAGAGGCTAAATAAAAGTCTCCTTGTTCGCCAACTCCAATCACCAAAGGGCTTCCTTTTTTGGCAGCAATTAATTTGTTGGGCTCATCCTTAGAGATAATCACAATTGCGTATGCGCCAACAACCTCATTCAGTGCAATCCTAACGGCTTCCTCAAGGTTTACCTTCTCGTTCTTCTGGATATCTTCAATAAGATGAATAAGAACTTCGGTATCCGTTTTACTTTCAAAAACATGGCCGTTTTGCACCAACTGTTTTTTAAGAGAAGAATAATTCTCAATAATTCCGTTGTGGATAATTGCTAGCTTCTTGTCCCCTGAATAATGAGGGTGCGCGTTTACAGTACTTGGTTCACCGTGCGTAGCCCAACGGGTATGTCCAATTCCAACCGTGGCAGTGTGTTCCTTTTCTTTGAGTTTTTCTTCTAGCAGGGACACTTTTCCCTTGCTTTTTATTACCTCAATGTCTTCGTTTTGGAAAAGAGCTATTCCCGCACTATCGTAACCGCGGTATTCTAATCTTTTTAAACCATTGAGAATGATGGGCGTGGCCTTTTCTCGGCCTAGGTAGGCAACAATTCCGCACATGAAAAAATCAAATTTTAGAGCTTGGCGAAATATACAATTAATTCAGGCCTTTGCTCTGCCATTTGGTTTCTTACCAGCAAGGTTCTATTAACCCTTACCCCAGAAAATGAAGGAACCAGGGCCAATCCATAAAAGGGCCTCGTACGGCGGGTGAATTGTTGAACAAAACGGGAAACTCTAAATGTATATCCTCCCTTTTCTTCATCATAATTCCCTCCAAAGTATTCGTCACCTTCAAGTTGATCGGATAAGACCCGGAAAGTATTGTCTTCATTTACCTCAACCAACACCATTTTTTCACTCGGATCAAAGTCTTCCACAAAGGCGTCTTTTACTACAGGAAAAAATATTTCGGCACTGGCAATTCCAGCTGGGGCTATGGCTTTTAAAGTATCTAAATTGGAAATGAAAAAACGACTGATTAGACCACTAGCGGCCTTAACCATAGCAAATTCAGCAGTATCCGTGCCATTTAATTCGCCTTCCGCATTAGAACCGCTAAAGTCGTGATGGAAGTAGTTAACCCTAACCGAGGCTGTATTGATTAGAAAATCATATGCTAAAGCGCTATCGGGCTGATTGGTACTGTGATAAAACACCTCCAACCTACTAAAAATACTAAGCAAGTTTATTATTCCTACCGAACCACTTCCTTGAGCAGCACTTTCATCGGTTTTTAGGTATAAACCGTTAAAGTAACTCAGCAGACCCTCGTTGGAGCTAATGGTGTTAACATTCTGATTGTTAAACAATAAAAGCTCCCCCAAACTTTCCTTTAAGGGGAATTTAATTTGAGGACTCTGGGTATCTCCCTCAGCTATAAAATCATCTTCGGTAAACATCAGTTGCTCAAAACCAGGTTTAATTAGGTTTTCACTAGCAACTTCAGGCCGTTGATTTGAATAATAGTTACTGTCGTTGGAAAGGGCATTATTTAATTGGAAAAGCCCAAAATTGTGTTGGTATTCCAACTGCCCGTAAACATCACTTACATTCAGTGATAGAATTACAGAGTCTACCTCTATGGTATCTCGATTAAAAGAAGCTCCTGAGTTGGAAATTCTCAATTGAAAAGCGGCCGAATAGGCACCGGTTCCAGTTTCCGGATCGTTGTAAACGCCTATGGGTGAGACGGAGAGGTTTTTACTTTCTATAGAATCTGCCTTAGATATTTCCCACTGAAATGGACTTCCATTACTTACAGAGAAACTTAAAATATCTCCGCTAGGCAGAATTTGATCGCTTAATTCGCCTTCGGGCTTTTCGCAGGCCAAGAGGGCACAAAAAAGAGCGGAAAACCAAATGGTTTTCCGCTTCAACAATACTTGGATCATGTATTAAAAGACTTAATCTTCTACAAGAACGCTACTTTCTTCAAGAATAGTATCGTACAAAGAGTTACAGCTTTCGAAATGTTCTTCTAAACTCGGGTTAATCACATTTACATCAAGTCCATTCACAAATTCCTGGAACTTAGCTTCTGTTTTCTCACCATTTAGAACAACTGCATCTGAGTACTGCGCACCTAATTGATAAAGGCTTTCCAGGTTTGGCTTCTCTACCGTACCTAAATCCTCCTTAGCAATTCCGTCAAATACTAGTTTATCCACTAAGCCCTTACTAAGGTTTTGGTCATATTTCCCATCAAACATGGAGAATACAACTTTGCTATCCGTAAAGTGAGGATCGTTCTGGTAAACTTTTTTAATGTATAGCGGAAGAAAAGCAGCCATCCATCCATGACAGTGGATGATATCTGGAGTCCATCCTAGTTTTTTAACGGTCTCAATTACCCCTTTGCAAAAGAACATCGCACGTTCATCATTATCTTCAAAGAAGGGAGTTTCTTGATCTCCGTGCACCGCTTTGCGCTGGAAATACTCCTCGTTATCGATAAAATAAACTTGCATTCTTCCCGCAGGAATAGAAGCCACCTTTATAATTAGCGGATGATCGTTGTCGTCAATGATCAGATTCATTCCACTCAATCGAATTACCTCATGCAGTTGGTGCCTTCTTTCATTGATGCAACCATACTTCGGCATAAAAACCCTAATTTCTTTGCCGGATTCTTGTGTTTTCTGAGGAAGTTTTCTACTTATGTCTGAAATTTGATTGGAGGGAAGGAATGGGAAAATTTCTTGTGAGACGAAAAGAACCTTGGGTTTTCTCATAAAATTGGGAAATTTTGAGTTACAAAAGTACAACAAATTAGCCTATCTAGCAAGGCGTTGCAGCTCCTTGCCCTGAATTACAATCGCATCTAAGCCCCCAATTAGTGGAAGTTTTCCATACCTACCAAGACTTTTCTAGCTACAGAAAAAAACTCGATCGGCACTTAAAAATTGGTTTTGTACCCACTATGGGCGCCCTGCATGAAGGCCATCTGAGTTTGGTTAAAAAAGCGAAATCTGAAAACGACCTGGCGATTGCAAGTATCTATGTAAACCAACGCCAGTTTAATGATCCCGAAGATTTTAAAAAGTATCCCAGAGATAGTCAGCGGGATATTCATCTATTAGAACAAGCTGGTTGCGATGTTCTGTTTCTACCGCAAACTCCAGAGGAAGTAGAAAAAGTTGATCTCCGCTCCAACCTATCATTTGCTTTGAATGGGCTGGACCACGTGTTAGAAGGCCAGCATAGGCCTGGCCATTTTAAAGCGGTCATTGAGGTGGTATTGAGACTTTTTACCATCACAAAACCCAGTAAGGCATATTTTGGGTTAAAGGATTTTCAGCAATACAGAATCATCAAGTATTTCTCCCAACAGAACAGTTTAGATGTGGAAGTAGTAGGTGTTCCCACCGTTCGAGAAAGCGATGGCCTGGCACTGAGCTCAAGAAACCAGCGACTGAGTCCAGCAGAACATGAAGTAGCACATGGAATTCTAAGAACCTTGGAAAAACTTAGGGTGGATTACCACGCGAAAAAAGCATCGGTTTCTAAGCTCAAGGAAGATTACATCAAGGAATTAAAGGCGCTTGAAGGGGTTAAAAATGTGGACTATCTGGAGATTGCCGATGAAGATGACCTGCAAAGCATTGAAGAATATAAAGAGGTGGGCGCTAGAGCTTTTGTCGCCTTACATTTAGGTAAGGTTCGCTTAATCGACAATATCTCTTTAAATCCGTAAATTTGCGGCATGCAAATAGAGGTGGTCAAGAGTAAAATTCATCGGGTATCGGTTAGTGAGGCAGACCTGAACTACATAGGCAGCATTACAATCGATGAGGACTTGATGGAGGCCAGTAATATCATCGAGGGGGAGAAGGTTCAAATTGTTAACATCAACAATGGAGAGCGACTAGAAACCTATGTTATTACTGGAGAGCGAGGTAGCGGGAAAATATGTTTAAATGGACCGGCTGCACGCAAAGTGGCCGTAGGCGATATCATCATTATTATTTCATACGCCACCATGGATTTTGAGGAAGCTAAATCCTTTAAGCCCTCACTGATATTCCCAAACGAGAAAACTAACAAACTCTAGACTTCTCCTGTGAAATCTAAATTGATATCGGCCTTCAAGGTGGCCTTTTTCCTCTCTTTAGGAATAGGACTTATTTTTTTGTTCACCAGACAATTTGGTGAAGAGGAAAAGCAAGAAATAATCAATGCCATTACCCACGCAGATTATTCCTGGATTATACTATCCATGGTTTTTGGAACGCTGGCCCACATTAGCCGTGCCATGCGTTGGAAACAATTGCTGGAGCCTATGGGTCACAACCCATCCACCCGAAATACCTTCTTCGCTGTAATGGTGATGTACTTTGCCAACTTGGCCATTCCGCGTCTTGGAGAGGTTAGCCGCTGTGCTATCCTTAGGCGTTATGAGAAAGTGCCAATGGAAAAATCATTTGGTACCGTGGTAGCAGAAAGGGCAATTGATTTAGTGGTATTGGGTCTTATTTTCCTATTCACATTAGCCATTCAATGGGATATGGTTATGGATGGTTTTAAAGCCATCCAAGGCTTGGGCGCAAAAAATGAAGCAGATGCTGAAAAATCGAATTGGTTTTTACCCACTTTAGCAATCGTTGGTCTTAGCGTAGGGGGAATCCTGTTTTTATTCCGAAAAAACGCCCGTATTCAGCTTATTTACAGCAAGGTCTTGTCACTAATCATGGGCTTTGTTTCTGGCTTAAAATCGGCTTTTAAGGTTAAAAAACCGCTAACATTCCTGGCCCATTCCATTTTTATTTGGCTGATGTACTTTGTGATGGTGTACATCTGTTTTTTCTCTATTCCTCAAACTTCAGAACTCCCTTGGCTTAGTGGCTTTACCATATTGATATTTGGTTCCCTGGGGATCATCTTGGTTCCCGGAGGTATAGGTATTTACCCATTAATAGTGGCCAAGGTGTTGTTCCTTTATGGTGTGGAAGAGATTTACGGTTACGGATTTGGGTGGATCGTTTGGATTGGCCAAACCGCTCTTTTACTTTTTTGGGGAATACTTTCGCTTATCTTGCTACCCGTATTTAATCGGAAAAAACCCATAGATGCCGAAATCTTTACCCCTCAATAAAAAACTAATTTCCAAAGAAGATTTAATTGAGCAGGTAATGCGTTGGCAAGGACGCGGAGAACGCGTTGTTTTTACCAACGGCTGCTTTGATATTCTTCATCCTGGCCATGTAGCCTATTTAAACGAAGCCAAAGAATTAGGCGATCGCTTAGTGCTGGCATTAAATACAGACCGCTCAGTTAAAAAATTAAACAAAGGCCCAGAAAGACCGCTAAATGATGAATTAAGTCGGGCTTATGTTTTGGCTGGATTAGAAGCAATAGATGCGCTCTGTTTATTTGACGAAGACACACCCATAGATCTTATCTGTGCGTTAAAACCAGATGTTTTGGTAAAGGGCGGAGACTACAATCCGCAGGAAGCTAATCCGCAGTCCAAGGCATATATTGTTGGAAGTACAGAGGTGCGAAATTGGGGTGGACAGGTGCTCTGCCTGGATTTTGTTGAAGGCTACTCTACCACCAGATTAGTGGAAAAAATTAAACGATTTGGCTAAAACTAAAAAGGCATTCTTTTGTGCCAGCTGCGGTTATGAGTCTGCCAAATGGCAAGGTAAATGCCCCGCCTGCAATGAGTGGAATACTTTCCAGGAGGAAATTATAAGTAAGAATAAGTCGCAGCCCTTACAAGCAAAAGGTAGTTCGCAGAAACCCGTTCCCCTCTTAGAGGTAAGCCAAGACGACCAACCCAGAATACAGATTGCAGATGCCGAGCTAAACAGGGTTTTAGGAAATGGCATAATGCCTGGAAGCGTGGTTTTAATTGGGGGTGAGCCCGGCATTGGCAAGAGCACCCTGCTGCTTCAGCTCTTACTTTCTTTTCAAACCGAAACGGTTTTATATGTATCTGGTGAGGAGTCTGCCGTTCAGATCAAAGATCGCGCTGTGCGCATGCAGCAAAAACTATCGCCCAATTTTTATATCTCGGGGGAGAGTGAGGTAAACAGCATTATTTCCCATGCCAAGGAGCTAAGTCCAAAACTTTTGGTCATTGATTCTATCCAAACACTGAGTCATGAATTGCTGGATGCGGTTCCTGGAAGTATTTCACAGATACGAGCCACCTGTGGCGAGCTTATTCGCTACGCCAAAATGCATCATGTACCCGTTTTTATTGTGGGGCACATTACCAAAGATGGGCAGATAGCGGGACCCAAATTGTTAGAGCACATGGTAGATGTTGTGCTGCAATTTGAAGGAGACCAAAATTTCTTTCTGCGTGTTTTGCGCGGGGTGAAAAACCGTTTTGGTAACACGCATGAACTCGCGTTGTATGAAATGGATAACAATGGGCTTAAGGGAATTAGCAACCCGGGTGAGCTGTTTTTATCCAAAAACAATAAGCAACTCAGTGGCACTGCAATTTCAGTTGTATTAGAAGGAGCCAGACCCTTACTGATAGAATCGCAAGCTTTAGTTAGCACTGCCGTTTATGGCACTCCCCAGCGCAGCGCTACAGGATTTGATACCAAGCGATTAAATATGCTCTTGGCTGTGCTTGAAAAGCGCTGTGGCTTTCAATTGGCCTCTAAAGATGTATTCCTAAACATTGCCGGCGGTTTCAGAATTTCGGATCCAGGCTCTGATTTGGCCGTTGTTATGGCCATACTAAGCTCTGCCGCAGATTTACCCATACCACAACACACTGCCTTTGCCGCAGAAATTGGCTTAACCGGAGAACTACGACCAGTTACGCGCCTCAAACAGCGCATTAGCGAAGCTCAAAAATTGGGGTTCAAAAAAATATTTACCGCAGAATTGTCGTGCAAGGAAACCTTAGACATCCAGGGAATAGAAGTCGTGCAAGAAAGCCAGATACAACAGGTGGTTAAGCACCTATTTGCTTAATACCCTGGAGCCTTTTTATTAATGATCTCGAAAATTCTATCCAGATTAGGAGTTAAAATAATTTCTATCCTTCTGTTTTTAGACTTATCCGCAGGATCAACAGGATGATACTCACTGCGTCCAGCAGCAATTAATTGGGCCGGATTCATTTTGGAGTTTGCGGTAAGAATCTGTACTACAGCGGTAGCCCTGAGCACAGACAGCTCCCAGTTATCGCGCGGTATGGTTTTGGAATAGATCTTATCAGTATCCGTGTGACCCTCCACCAAAATTTCTATGTCCTTTTGTGTTTCCAGTACCTTGGCTAAGTCCACCAAAGCCTTTTTCCCCTCTTGGTTAATTTCTGTTGAACCCGATGGAAAAAGCAATTGCGCCTCAACACTCACATAAATTTTACCGTCTCTCTGCTCTACTTTTAGGCCTTTATCGGCATAATTGGTTAAGGCATTAACAAGCTGATTGGTAAGCTCCGTAAAAGCTTTGTCCTTTTCAGAAATTAAAGACTCAAGCTCGTTTACTCGCTGTTCGCGTTGCTTTAATTGTTCGCTAAGCTTGTTCAGGTCTTTTTCCTTTTGCTCCAATTTAACCTGCAAGGAGTTTAAGGCATCTTCTCTGGATTGCAGCTCGCGCTTCGTACCTTCTAATTCCTCCAAAAGCTTTTGTTGCTCTACCTGACTACCCTTTTGCAACAACGCATACTTTTCCAAAAGCTCATCGTTAAGGGAGTTTATTTTATCGTAACGGGTTTGCATTCTGCGCAAGCTATTACCCAGGCGGGTGGTATCATCCTGAAGCTCGGTTACCTTTTCCCTCAGTTGTTGTACCTCAACTTCCAAATCTTTTATCCTGGCTTCAGCATCTTCCAGGTTAGCACTAAGCGTTTTATTCTCCGACTGGATTTTATTGAAGCTGTCCTGCAACTCCTGGTGCTTGCGTCC
>JBMYJC010000040.1:0-2926 GCA_049594055.1 Luteibaculum sp.
TACGGTAGCCTGCCGAACGCAGTAGCTTGCGGTATTATCTGGGCAACCTCGGGTAACAAAGAGTGCTATACCGTTGGCTGTATTGGTAGAAGCTGTTGCAGTAATACAAGTATTTGCGGCTGGAGTGTAGCGGTAAACAAAATCTTCCCCGTTCATAAAACGGTTTCCGCATACACCAGCATCATCGTAATCGTCACCGGCACCACAAAGGTTTTCCTGTTGTAGAACAGGAGTCTGATATGGTAGGGCAGCAATATTTACAGCGGTAGCACAGGTACCCTGTCCAAATACCAGATTTGGAATAAATAACAGGAAAAAGCTTAAGAAGTAAAATTGCTTTAGCATAATCTCATTCTTTTTAGATATACACTAGATCCCTTAGCGAGAACTGGCACTAGCCTGCTCACACAATTGCTTAAATGATGAAATCTTCATGCCGCTTGCCCAGTACATTTCAAACAGATCGGTCATAGCAGATGAAAGCTCCTCACTCTCCACAATCATGGATGAAAGTGAGTTTATTTGCTTGTCAGACTTTACCGATACCATTAATTGATTGAAATCGCGGATGAGCATCTTGGTTGGAACTTGTTCGCAAACCCTTATTTCGACCCCATATCGCTCATTAAATTCCAACCATTGAATAAAGTTTTCCTGAGTCTCACTGTAATCAGCTTCGTAAATGGCTTTGATCTTCACGCCTTTACCGGAGAGGATTTTTATATTTTTCATCAGACCATCATAATCGGAGGGGTCTTTATAACCAATGGCATAAGGCGCTTTATTCATGGAGAGTACTCGGTGTTGTGCAGATAAAAGCAGCTCGGTAAAACGCTCTATTTGGCTCTGCCTTGAGGTTATTACACTCACCAATTCCAACCCTGGATCCTCTCCCTTTTTTTCCTCGTAAAACTCCTTTAGCTCCCCCTGGAGATTCTCTATGTTGCTTAGGGCGTTTCTTTGATTCTCAATCAAATCATTAAAAGAGGTTTTTGGATCGTTGGGACTGTACTTCTTAACCGAACCCAACAAAACAGAGCAAAAACCTTTTGACATGAGGGTTTTCATGACATCGTAAATTCTGCCCTGAGGAATCTCTGCTTTCTCCGAGATATAACTCGCTGTCTGCGGACCATCCTTAATTAATACTCCGTAAGCTCGCGCCTCGTATTTAGAAAAGCCTACCTCAATTAATTTTTCGATCAACAACTGGTGATTTCCCATGACAGAATATTTTTACCCCACAAAGTTGTTGTTATTTTTACAACAACAAATAGTTGTTGTTAATTATTAGTTCTATAAACTTGGATGGCCAAACATGCCGCCAACTGGTTTGCACCCAACCATAAAAAAAGGCAACCTTAAAAAGATTGCCCTTGCGTAACAGATCGGAAAAGCGGCTTAATCTTAATCCACCTGACTCAGTTTCAACATATTACTGGTTCCTTTTTCACTGATGGGCATGGAGGCTATGTTAATCAGAAAGTCTCCCTTCTGAATGCAGCCTTCTCGTTTCAAAATGTATTTAATATCAGCAATCGTGTGGTCGGTACTCACATATTTGTCGTAGTAAAAACACTGAACTCCCCAAACCATACTAAGTGCAGTTATCAGGCGCTTGTTTCCGGTAAAAACAAACACCGTAGACTGTGGCCTTTGGCTGGAGATTTTTACTGCAGTGTACCCAGAATGCGTCATGGCTACAATACCAACTGCAGCCACGCGCTGAGCCAAACGACATGCGTTATAACAAATAGAATCGGATATAAATCGGTCTCCAGAAACATCTCTGGGAGCCGTTTCATGATGAAAAATACCATCAAACTCCTCGGTATTCACCAGGATTTTACGCATGGCATTTACTACCTCCAAAGGATATTTACCTACTGAAGTTTCAGCGCTAAGCATCACCGCATCGGCTCCATCCATTACTGCATTGGCCACATCATTAACCTCTGCTCTGGTAGGTGTAATATTTTCAATCATGCTCTCCATCATCTGGGTAGCAACAATAACCGGTTTAGCAGCTGCGCGGCAGGCCTTTACAATCTCCTTTTGAATTAATGGCACTTTTTCCATTGGCACCTCTACACCAAGGTCTCCCCTTGCAACCATAACCCCATCTGTTTCATCTATAATGGCATCCAGGTCGTTTAAGGCTTCGGGTTTTTCAATTTTTGCTACAACACGCGAGAATTTATTTTTCTCGGCAATCTTGTGCTTCAACTCAATGATATCGCGTGCATTCCTAACAAAAGAAAGGGCAATCCAGTCAAAATCGTGCTCAAGGGCAAAATCTAGATCTACCAAGTCCTTTTCGGTTAATGAAGGCAAAGAAATTTTAGTACTGGGAAGGTTAACTCCTTTATTAGAGGTCAAAACCCCACCGTGCAATACTTTGGTTTTAACTTCGTCCTTTCCGTTGCTTTCAAGTACTTCCAATATCAACTTTCCATCATCCAGCAATACGCGTTCACCGCGTTTTACATCCTGGGCAAAACTGGAATAGGTCATAAACAATTTATTACTATCGGCCTTCTTTTCAACCGTAGTAAAAGATATCTCCGATCCGTCTTTTAATTGCACACCTCCCTCGGGCAAAGTTCCTACCCTAAGTTTTGGCCCTTGTAAATCGCCCAGAATTGCAACTGGATATTTCAACTCCTCAGAAACCTCCCGGATATTTTTTATCACCTCCCGATGGATTTCATGGTTTCCATGAGAGAAATTAATGCGACAAACATTTAATCCAGCCTTCATCAGCGCTTTTAAGTTCTCTTTGCTAGAGGACGCCGGGCCAATGGTGGCTACTATTTTGGTTTTTCTGATCATCTTAAAAAATTAAGTTGGACCTGGACTTCAGGTCGAGAATGTTGATTCTAAATGCGGTTAAAATTAAGCTTTGTTTATTAAGAGAACTTAAAAC
>JBMYJC010000040.1:2936-9475 GCA_049594055.1 Luteibaculum sp.
TTTCGGATTCCTGATAATGAGTATGTAATCTGCAACCTTTTTTTCGGGCACCAAATAGCGATTTTCCTTGCTCTTGTTCTGCACCAGATTTAAAGTGCTTTTCCAGTAGGTGTTTTCCCCGCTGTAATATGTATGCTGAGAGGAAAGATCCTCGCTATGCCAGACTTGTAATGGCTTTTCGCTGCGCTTTAGATTACTCTGCAGGGCAGTGTTTATGAGCCAACACATGCGGTAGTTGTTCAGATGACAGGCAATTCCAAGGAGGTCGCAGTCAAATTCATCCTCCATATCTAAATAGTGAATTGCCATTTAGCTCAACTTTAATTTTTGGGCCATCAGTTTTGATGCCTTTTGCTCTGCCTTTTTCTTAGAAAATCCTTGTCCTCGGCTACTTTCAACACCTTGTACAAAAAGATCTACGGTAAAAAAATCCCGGCCATTTTTATGTTCGCGTTGGACTACTTTAAAGGACATTTTAAGCTTGTGCTTTTGGCTGTATTGCACCACCAAACTCTTATAATCTGCTTCCTGCCGCTCTACGCTTTCAACATTAACATGCTGCTGAAAAACAAAGTCCAAAGTATCGCTTAAGGCCTTTTGACCCAAATCTAAATATATAGCACCAAAAAGTGCTTCCAAGGTATTTCCTGGGATGGAGTTCTCCGACAACGACTCTCTAGTTGAAAAGTAAATGAGATGATTAATGCGAAGGTTAAAGGCCAGCTTATTTAGGTACTTCCTGGAAATTAATTTGGAGCGCAAGCGGGACAATTCTCCCTCATTTTTATCAGGAAATTTGTGGTACAGCCAATTGCTAACAAAGGCCCCTAAAAGCGCATCACCCAGAAACTCGAGACGCTCATACATTTTTGCGTCACCTTCTGAATCTGCTTCCTTATAAGAACTGTGTATTAGCGCTTGTTGGTATACAGCCAGGTTTTTGGGTTTAACCTTTAGGTACTGATTTAACACATAACGAATTTTTCTTTCACGAAAAGAACGATTCGATACGTTAAAAAAGGCCATTTGGCTTTTAGTCTAGCTTCTTGTAAATAACCGAGGTGTTGTGCCCGCCAAACCCAAACGTATTGCTTAAAGCGGCTCTTACTTCCCTTTTTTGCGCCTTGTTGAAGGTTAAATTCAGCTTATTGTCCAGCTGAGGATCGTCTGTAAAATGATTGATAGTAGGTGGAACGATTCCTTCCTTCACAGCCATAATACTGGCAATTGATTCAATGGCTCCGGCAGCTCCTAAGAGGTGACCGGTCATAGACTTAGTGGAAGAAATGTTCAGGTTATAAGCATGTTCACCAAATACCTGCAAGATAGCTTTGGTTTCCGCTACATCTCCAAGTGGTGTTGAAGTCCCGTGAACATTGATGTAATCTAAATCTGCGGGCTTAAGTTGAGCATCCTCTAATGCTGCACGCATTACATTAAGCGCACCCAAGCCTTCTGGATGAGGGGCTGTTATGTGATGTGCATCTGCGCTCATTCCTCCACCTACAACTTCGCAAATAATATTAGCGCCACGGGCTTTAGCATGTTCATAATCTTCCAGGATAACTGCTCCAGCTCCTTCACCTAACACAAAACCATCCCGATCATTGTCAAATGGGCGTGATGCCGTAGCTGGATCATCATTTCTGGTGGAAAGGGCATGCATGGCGTTAAATCCACCTATTCCCGCTTCACAAACTGCTGCCTCCGATCCACCTGTAACAAAAGCATCTGCTTTTCCTAGGCGGATTAAGTTAAAGGCATCCAAAATGGCGTTTGTGGAAGAAGCACAAGCCGAAACGGTGGTGTAATTAGGCCCTCTAAAACCATAGCGAATTGAGATATGCCCAGAGGCAATATCCGCTATCATTTTAGGTATGAAAAAAGGATTGAACCTCGGTGTTCCATCCCCTCTTCCAAACTCAACACACTCGTCCTGGAAGGTTTGCAATCCTCCAATTCCAGAACCCCAAATAACTCCTACACGGTCTTGATTCAACTTCTCCACATCCAAACCGGATGATTTTAAAGCTTCATCAGCCACCACAAGAGCGTACTGGGTAAAAAGGTCCATTTTTCTGGCCTCTTTACGGTCTAGGAAATTTAAAGGATCAAACTCTTTAACCTCGCAGGCAAATTGAGTTTTAAATTTTGACGCGTCAAAGCGGGTAATGGGAGCGGCACCGCTTTTTCCCATTACCAAAGCATTCCAAAACTCAGCTGCAGTGTTACCCACAGGAGTTAAGGCACCGAGACCGGTAACTACTACCCGCCTTAACTGCATAAGATTTACTTAACGTTATTGCTAATGTACTCGATTGCTTGACCAACAGTTGCAATCTTCTCCGCTTGATCGTCTGGAATTGCGATGTTGAACTTCTTTTCGAACTCCATAATTAGTTCAACGGTATCCAAAGAATCCGCTCCGAGGTCGTTTGTAAAACTTGCCTCTGGAGTTACATCCCCCTCATCTACACCTAACTTGTCAACAATAATGGCTACTACCTCAGATTTAATATCAGACATTCTAATGCGAATTAAAATTAAACGTGAGCAAATAAAATACTTCTCAGACTATATTCAAAATTTTACTCGTAAAACACAGAAAGCTCTTCCAGGGACTTCTTTTCTATGGCTGGAACCTTGGCTCCTTCTGCAGGATAGCCAACTGGTAAAAGCAAAAAAGGACGCTCGTTCTCCGGGCGTTCCAACACCTCATGCAAAAAATTCATTGGACTGGGGGTGTGGGTTAAACAGGCCAGGCCTGCCTGGTGAATTGCACTAATCAAAAATCCAACCGAAATGCCCACTGATTCATTCACATAATAGTTGCTCTTGCGTTGGTTGTACTCGTCTTGATCGTAAACCTTTTTAAACACCACTATGATGTAGGGGGCCTTTTCTATAAACTCCTTAATGTGATTGGTTCCAAAAGGCTCTACATCCTTCAACCACTCCTTGCTCATTCTACCGTTATAAGAAAGGTATTCCTCTTCTTCCGCTCTCCTTCTAATCTCCTGTTTAATTTCTGGGTTAGAAATTACGCAGTAGGTCCAGGGTTGCTTGTTTGCACCTGAAGGCGCATTGTTCGCTACACGAAGGATTTCTTCAATAACCTCCCTGGGAACCGGCTTATCAGAAAATTGGCGCATACTTCTGCGAGTTGCCATCTCTTTTCTGAATCGCTTGGCATTTTCCAACACTTCTTCGGAAGTATAATCTGATAAATTATGGGGGATAAATTTTTCTTTTTTGGAATCGCTAACAATCATAAACCTAATTTTACAGCTTAAATTAAAAGTTTCCCGGAGGCATATCCCTAAGAAATTGATTTATATTTCTTTGCAACGCAGGTTAAATTTCAAGGATTGAAAGAGATAAAAATTGCCATTTTTGCCTCGGGCACTGGTAGCAATGCTGAACATATAATTAAGTTTTTCCAAAGACACCCCTTTATAAAAGTGGGCCTGCTTATTAGTAACCGGAAAGATGCTCAGGCCCTTGATAAGGCCGAAAAATTATCCGTCCCCACGGCATACGTACCCAAATCTCAGTTTTATGATTCCAATCATGTACTTACTTTACTGAGGCGTGCCAACATATCTTGGATTGCATTGGCTGGTTTTCTCCTAAAAGTTCCCCCCTTTATTTTGGAGTCCTATCCAGATAGAATCTTTAATATTCATCCATCCCTTCTACCCAAATACGGAGGAAAAGGTATGTATGGAAGACATGTGCACGAGGCAGTAGTTAGCAACGGAGAGGAAGAAACAGGAATCACCATTCACTTGGTTAATGAAGAATACGATAAAGGCAGAATTTTGAGTCAAATCTCTTGCAGTGTATCGCCCTACGATACTGCTGAGGATGTTGAAAAACGCGTGCGTGTTTTAGAATTGGCACATTATCCCAATGTTATAGCCCAGGAAATCTTACGCTCCTTAACCATGATTTACTAAAAATGGCAGAGGTGGTTGCATATACCGATGGAGCTGCTCGTGGAAATCCTGGCCCGGGAGGCTTTGGCGTAGTATTAAAAAGTGGTAAGCATCGAAAGGAAATTAGTCGTGGCTATAAGATTACCACCAACAACCGAATGGAGCTTCTCAGTGTTATTGAGGCCTTAGAAGCACTAAAAAATCCAGGGACAAAAATCACCATCTACTCAGATTCTAAATACGTAGTTGATGCTGTGGAAAAAGGTTGGCTTTTTGGCTGGGAAAAAAAGGACTTTAATAAAAAAGCCAACCCAGATCTCTGGAAGCGATTTTTGAAAGTGTATCGTAAACACCAGGTTAAATTTTACTGGGTAAAGGGCCATGCAGGGATTCCAGAAAATGAACGCTGCGATTTTTTAGCTACCTCTGCAGCACTCAATGGCCCATTAATTGAAGACAGTGGATATGTCGAATCTCAACAGTCTAGCTAGAGTTTTAGCCTCAATATGCTTCATTCTACTGGCGCTTTGCGCTTTTAGTCAAAACAAATACACTCTATCAGGAACTGTAAGCGACTCCTTTAACGGGGAAACCCTTATTGGCGCCACCATCCGTATAAAATCTACCGGAACTGGAGTAACCACCAACGAATACGGCTATTATGCCTTGCAATTACCCGAAGGAAACCACATCCTGGAAATAAGCTACATCGGTTACCAATCTACCGAGGAAAAAGTAGAAATGTCCTCTGACAAGCGTTTGAATTTCCAACTCGATGCATCGGAGATAAAACTCTCTGAGGTTGAAATTGAGGCAGAACGGAGGGATCAGAATGTGGAAGAAGTACAAATGAGTACAATCCGTATGCCCATTGCGCAGATTAAAAAAATGCCCGCCTTTCTGGGAGAGGTGGATATTATAAAATCCATCCAGCTACTTCCTGGAGTAAGCTCGGCTGGAGAAGGAAACTCGGGCTTTTTTGTACGTGGTGGTGCAGCCGACCAAAACCTGGTTCTATTAGATGAAGCCAATGTTTACAACGCCTCTCACCTATTTGGCTTCTTTTCTGTTTTTAATCCAGATGCCATCAAAGATGTTCAGCTGTACAAAGGGGGGATTCCCGCCCGCTACGGAGGGCGCTTAGCATCGGTTTTAGACATCAGGATGGAGGAGGGAAATCTTAAGCAATGGGAAAGCTTTGGTGGAATAGGCCTTTTGAGTTCAAGAGTTACCGTTCAAGGACCCATTAAAAAAGAAAAGGGCTCCATTTTAATTTCGGGCAGGCGAACCTATTTGGATGTTTTCTTAAAAGCCTTTGGAAACGAGGAGGTAAAAAACAACACCCTTTATTTCTACGATTTTAACCTGAAAAGCAACTACATCCTCAACGATAAAAACCGGGTTTACCTGTCGGGATATTTTGGACGCGATGTATTTGCCATCCAAAACGACCTGGCAAAAATTGGTTTTGGAAATGCAACAGCAACTGCCAGGTGGAATCACATTTTTAATTCCAGGCTCTTTTCCAATGCCACCCTTATTTATTCCAACTACGACTATAATCTGGGAACAGAGGGCGACTTGGAAAGCTTTAATTGGCTTTCCCGAATTAAAGACTGGACTGGAAAATATGATCTCAATTATTTCGAGAACCCCTCCAGTACCTGGCGCGGTGGTATTCAATTAACCCATCATAATTTCCAGCCAGGGGATGTTAGCCTAAAAGTAGACTCCAGTCAGTTTTTCGAGTACAAAATAGATCCCAGCCTTGCCTGGGAAGGAGGTATTTACCTGGAACGGGAACACAAAATTACAGCCCGACTAAACTTGCAATACGGAATCCGTTACAGCTGGTTGTGGAACGTTGGAGAAGGAACCAGCTACTCCCTGGATGAGCGAAGAAGGGTAACCGATACCATTAGCTATGCCAAAGGAGAAATATTTAATAGATACGGTGGTTTGGAACCCCGTTTTGCTGCCCGCTACACCTTGTCGGAATCTAGTTCCGTAAAGGCCTCTTACAACCGAATGAGGCAATATGCACAGTTGGCCTCTAACAGCACGGCCAGCAGCCCCCTGGATATATGGTTCTTGGCGGGCCCCAACGTTGCTCCTCAGATAGCAGACCAAATAGCCGTGGGATATTTTAAAAACCTGGCCAACAACAGCATTGAAACATCGGTTGAGCTTTACTACAAATGGATGGACCAAGCCATTGACTTTAAAAACCAGGCCGAACTCCTTTTAAACAAAGAATTAGAAGCTGAAATAAGAGTAGGGGATGCTTATTCCTACGGATTGGAATTATTTGCTAGAAAAAACGAAGGCAGGTTTACTGGATTTGTTTCCTACACCCTTTCCCGGACCATGAAGAAAATTGATGTGGATGAAACCCTACCGGGAATTGAGATTTTCCCAGCCAAATACGATAAAACCCATGATTTGGCAGTATCAGTTGGTTATAACCTAAATGAAAAATGGAGTTTCTCCAGCAACTTTGTTTATGCTACCGGTTTGGCAGCCACTTTTCCCTCTGGTAAGTTTTACTACAAAAATGTACTTATTCCTACTTATACCGCCAGAAATGGTGGGAGATTCCCA
>JBMYJC010000041.1:0-7643 GCA_049594055.1 Luteibaculum sp.
AATTAGACGTTGATAGTCCATACCCTAAGCCTAAACCCGAGCAGTTTACAGAGCGTCCCAAAAAAGTTAATTACCCCAAGGGAGATATTAAATACGGGCACTACGGGAAAACCGTACAAGATCTTATTAAAGCCGCTGGGGAAATGGAGCCTGGAAAAGAAAGACAAGCTCTTATTTTGGTTACCGTAAATCTAATGAAGCGCTGTTACCTAAACTGGAACAGAGATACCGTTTCCGATGAAACTATATTAAAGCACCTGCATGAATTATCGGATGGGAAATTGAGTTTGAATGACCCTTCGCAAATTGCTTCTAGTTCGGACTTGAGCAATCAACCAAGTCGAAAGAGAAAAAGAAACTTTAGTAAAAGAAACTCCAAAAAACGCCACTAAATCTTATGGGGTCATTTGAAATCCACGGAGGGAAAAGATTAAAAGGAGAAGTTATCCCTCAGGGGGCAAAAAATGAAGCGCTGCAGATTCTTTGTGCAGTGTTGCTAACACCGGAAGAAGTTCTGATAAGCAATATTCCGGATATCATTGATGTGCAAAAGTTAATATCCCTGCTACAGGATCTGGGGGTTAAAACCAATAGAATTGATAAAAACACCTATTCCTTTTGCGCTAAAGAAATCAACATAGAATATCTCAACAGCGAGGATTTCAAGAAAAAAGGCAGAGGTTTAAGAGGCTCCATAATGATTGTGGGCCCACTGTTGGCCCGGTTTGGCAAGGGCTATATTCCTAAACCCGGTGGGGACAAGATTGGCCGCAGAAGACTGGATACCCACTTTGAGGGCTTCCAAAAATTGGGAGCTAAATTCCATTATTCTGCAGAGGAGGATTTTTATCAGGTAGAAGCATCAAACCTACAGGGTTGCTACATGCACCTGGATGAGGCTTCCGTAACCGGAACTGCCAATATCATTATGGCTGCTGTAATGGCCAAGGGAAAAACCACCATTTACAATGCGGCATGCGAACCCTATATCCAACAGCTTTGCAAAATGTTGGTTAGGATGGGGGCTAAAATTGATGGCATTGGTAGTAACCTCCTACATATAGAGGGTGTGGATTATTTGGGTGGAACAGAGCACCGCATGCTTCCGGACATGATTGAAATAGGATCTTTCATCGGCTTGGCGGCTATGACGCAGTCTGAAATCACCATCAAGGATGTAGCCTATGAAGAGCTCGGACAAATTCCCGAAATCTTCAGGCGATTGGGAATTAAAATGGAAAGACGCGGGGATGACCTATTTATCCCCAGCCAGGAATATTATGAAATAGAAACCTTTATTGACGGTTCTATTTTAACCATTTCCGATGCTCCCTGGCCCGGTTTTACACCAGATCTTTTATCCATTGTTTTAGTGGTTGCTACACAGGCAAGAGGTTCGGTCCTGATTCATCAAAAAATGTTTGAGAGCCGCCTGTTTTTTGTGGACAAATTGATTGATATGGGAGCACAGATAATTTTATGCGACCCTCACCGTGCAACAGTTATCGGATTAAACCGTTCTCAAAACCTTCGCGGTATAGAAATGACTTCTCCCGACATTAGAGCCGGAGTATCACTTTTAATTGCGGCTCTTAGTGCAGAGGGAACAAGTACTATACACAACATAGAGCAAATAGACCGCGGATACCAGGATATAGAAAATAGATTAAGACGTCTTGGCGCAGATATTGTAAGAAACTAGTTAAAAATAGAAAGATGAAGAACATTGTTTTAGCCATAGGGATTGGACTTTTGGCTTTTGGCCTACAAGCTCAGAATAAGAAAATAGGTACCCGAGTTGGTGAATTGGCCCCAGAGATAAAACAAAAAGACCCCAACGGCAAAGAAATCGCATTAAGCGACCTGCGTGGAAAATATGTATTGATTGATTTTTGGGCCTCTTGGTGTGGACCGTGTAGAAGAGAAAATCCAAACGTTGTGCAGGCCTTCGAGAAATATAACAAGGCGAAATTTAGAGATGGGAAGGGATTTGAAGTCTTTAGTGTTTCTTTAGATCGGTCAAAAGAATCCTGGGTAAAAGCCATAGAGCAAGACCAACTAGATTGGCCCTACCATGTATCGGACTTAGGATACTGGAATAGCGCACCCGCTAAAACTTACGGAGTAAATTCTATTCCAAGCAGTTATTTAATCGATCCGGATGGAGTAATCATTGCCAAGAATTTAAGAGGGCCTCTACTTCATATGGAATTGGATAAGTACGTTAAAAAGTTGTAGTAGCCTGTTTACAGATATTACCTTTGCAACCCCTTTTACCGAAAGGGGTTTTTTATTGCCAATTTGGCAGCCAATGCAACTTGGCAAAATAGTTGCCAATAAAGAGAAGTAAATAACTGGTTATGAGTAAAAAATCATCGCAAGAAGACGTGTTAAACGAAGAGCAGCAGGCTAAAAACCAAGCCACCCAGGAAGAGCAAGATATGAACGCTGAAGAAAATCAAAGCGAAGATTTGTCCGCAGAACTTACTAAAGAGGAAGAGCAGCAAGACGAAATAGAACTGCTGAAAAGGCAGATTGAAGAAGTTAATGACAAGTATCTCCGCTTGTATTCTGACTTTGAAAACTTTAGACGCAGGACCTCCAAAGAACGCATTGAGCTTTTTCAATCTGCGGGTAGCGATTTGATAAAGGAGCTTCTTCCCGTTATGGACGATTTTGATCGCGCCATTAATTCCAATAAAGAAATTATGGAAGCCGATGCCATCAAGGAAGGCTTTGAGCTCATCCAGAATAAAATGAGGAACATTTTAACCCAAAAGGGTTTAAAACCCATGAATACCGAGGTAGGTGCTGACTTTGATACCGACAAACACGAGGCCATTACCAACATTCCTGCACCCAAACCCGAGCTTAAAGGCAAGGTGGTTGATATTGTAGAAAAAGGATACATGTTTAATGAAAAGGTAATCCGTTACGCCAAGGTAGTAGTGGGACAATAATGCTGAAATGAGTAAAAGAGATTACTACGAAGTACTTGGATTAAGCAAAGGAGCTTCTAAAGACGAAATAAAAAAAGCCTACCGCAAGCTGGCTTTAAAATATCACCCAGATAAAAATCCGGATGATGCCAGTGCGGAAACTAAGTTTAAAGAAGCTGCTGAGGCGTACGAAATCCTAAGTAACGACCAAAAAAGAGCTAAATACGACCAGTTTGGTCATAATGCCTTTAACGGGGCAGGTGGTTTTGGTGGTGCTGGTGGCGGTATGTCAATGGACGACATATTTAGTCAGTTTGGCGACATCTTTGGCGGTTTTGGTTTTGGAGGCGGTGCTGGAAGTTCTGGTGGAAGAAGAACCAAGGGATCCAACCTTAGAATTAAGGTTCAACTTAGCCTAGAGGACATTGCAGACGGTTGCACCAAAAAAGTTAAGGTAAACAAACTAGTGCAGGCCGAGGGTGCCACATACGGCACCTGTAATACCTGTAGAGGCTCTGGGCAAGTGACCCGGGTAATGAATACCATTTTAGGGCAAATGCAAACCGCATCTACTTGCCCAACATGTCATGGAAGCGGAAAAACCTTAAACAACCGACCAAAAGACGCAGATGCCAACGGTTTAAAGCGCGAGGAAGAAGTTATTTCCATTGATATACCAGCAGGAGTTGAAGAAGGAATGCAGCTCAGTTTGAGCGGAAAAGGAAATGCAGCTCCAATGGGAGGAATTCCTGGAGATCTTTTGGTTGTAATTGAAGAACAAGAGCACCCCCACCTTAAGCGCGATGGCAAAAACTTGCACTATGATTGCTATGTATCTTTTATAGATGCCGTTCTCGGTGGGCAGGCAGAAGTGCCACTGGTAAAAGGAAAAGCACGCATTAAAATAGAGCCCGGTACACAAAGCGGTAAACTTTTGCGGCTACGTGGAAAGGGCCTACCCGAAATAAACGGGTATGGTAAAGGCGATCTTATTGTAAACATTAATGTTTGGACCCCGCAGGAACTGAGCGATGAGGAACGTAAAAAGTTGGAAGAGCTCCGCGACTCAGACAACTTTAATCCCAAACCAGGTTCTGCTGATAAAGGATTTTTCCAACGAGTAAAAGAAATGTTTGGATAACAAAAACCGGCTCAAAGCCGGTTTTTTTATGACTGGTATTTTTCCTGAATAAAAGTCCTGTTATCTTCCCTGCGCAAATCAACTAGCTTAGGCCAATGTTGCAGGTAAATGAAGTAAGCAAAACCTTTGTAAACCACCAGGCACTCAATAAGGTGAGTATTGCCGTGGAGCAAGGAGAAATATTCGGGTTGCTGGGCCCTAACGGAGCTGGAAAAACCACGCTCATTAGAATAATAAACCAGATTACGGCTCCAGACAGCGGTGAGGTTTTTCTGCAAGGTGAAAAACTGAAACCGGAGCACATCCAACATATTGGATACTTGCCAGAAGAGCGGGGCTTGTACAAAAAAATGACGGTAGGTGAACAAGCCACTTATTTGGCTCGTCTAAAGGGCTTGTCAGCAGCAGAAGCTAAGAAACAAATCAAGTTCTGGTTTGAGCGCTTTGATATAGAATCCTGGTGGAATAAAAAGGTGGAAGAACTTTCTAAGGGGATGGCGCAAAAAGTGCAGTTCATAACCACAGTTATTCATCAGCCCAAATTCCTAATCCTGGATGAGCCATTTTCGGGATTTGACCCAATAAATGCCGGCATCATCAAAGAAGAAATTTTACGCTTAAAGCAAGCGGGAACCACAATCATGTTATCCACCCATAACATGGGCTCTGTGGAGGAAATATGCGACTCATTTGCACTCATCAACAAATCAAAAAAGGTTCTCTCTGGTAAGGTATCTCATGTAAAAAGAGAGTTTGCTCCAAGAGCTTATTACATTACTCACAAAAACGAAACTGCACTGCAGGCCCCTGGGTATGCAGAAATTCTCAGCGAAGGAAAAAACAAGGAAGGGCTAAATACCCTTGAGTTAAAACTGAATGAAAACGCCAGTTTTAATCAATTGCTCTCCGATTTAATTCCGCAAACTCAAATTATTTCAGCAACAGAAATTTTGCCCTCCATGAACGATATTTTCATTGAGGTGGTAAACCAAAACGCATAAAAAATGGGGAAGATTGGTTTAATTATTCAACGCGAATATTTTTCACGCGTAAAGAAAAAGTCCTTCATTATAATGACCATACTCGGGCCTATTTTAATGGCAGGAGTTTTTGCTGGGGCAATCTACTTCAGCTTATCAGAAAGTGGCCCGCAAAACATAGTTGTTGTAGACAAAAGCCCCTTGCACCTCACGCACGGGTTGTTTGAAGAGAGGGAAGGATATAGCTTTAGTTACACCACAGAAAATATCTCGGATGAGGAATTTCTGGAAAGCGATTTTACCATACTACTTTATTTACCAGAAAACGTGGTACAAACCAACCAAGGGGTTGTGTACTACAAGGAGGCGCCCAGCTTTATAACCAAATCCTACATTAAAGACCAGATGGAAAACATCCTGGAGGATTATAAGCTGGAGCTAAACAACATTAGCCAGGAGACATACGCGCACATCAACACCAATTTTGAGTTATCCTCCCGAGACATCCTGAAAAAGGATGAAGAAACCAATACCCAGGAACTAGCCATTGTGGGTTTCTTTTTCGCGTTCCTGATATACATTTTTGTTTTCATGTATGGAATTCAGGTAATGCGTGGAGTGATTGAAGAAAAAACCAATCGCATTGTAGAGGTTTTAATATCATCGGTAAAACCCTTCCAACTGATGATGGGTAAAATTGTTGGGATTGCGCTTGTGGGACTAACACAATTCTTAATCTGGATTGTGCTAACGCTCATCTTAACTACGGCAGCGCAAGGTTTAATTCTTGGAGATCAGTTTGATCCCAGTATGCTATCCCAGCAAATGAGCTCAGAAACCATTGAAGAAATTCAAAATACAGAGGCGATGCCTTCTGAGGATCTGGTTGCGATCTTTGATCTTATTAACCGTATCAACTTCCCACTTATGATTGGGATGTTTGTGTTTTACTTTATTGGAGGATACTTGCTTTACGCTGCTCTTTTTGCAGCTGTTGGCGCTGCAGTAGACAACGAAACCGATACACAGCAATTCATGCTCCCCATCACCATGCCTTTAATTTTTGCGCTGTTGGTTGGTGAATTTGCAGTGACCAATCCAGAAGGGCCTGCGGCATTCTGGTTTTCCCTGGTTCCTTTTACCAGTCCCATTGTAATGATGCTTCGGGTAGCAGTAGGGTTTGATGCCGGCAATATCTGGCAACTGATTTTATCTATGGCGCTTTTGGTAGGTGGCTTTTTAGCGGCCACCTGGCTGGCAGCTAAAATTTACAGGGTAGGAATCCTTATGTACGGGAAACGAATAACTTACAAGGAGCTTTGGAAATGGATTAAATACCATTAGGAAATGAGAACGGCAGTTTTAGACTTGGGCACCAATACTTTCAACCTGGTAGTAGCTGAGAAATTGAACGGGAAGATTGAATTTATTCTAAAAGATAAAATCCCGGTTAAGCTTGGAAGTAATGGCTTTAAAAACAAGATGATTACTCCTGAAGCCATGGAGCGCGGTTTAAACGGGATTGCCATGCTGGTAAACGAAGCTCAAAGTGCCGGAGCAGAGCAAATCTATGCCTTTGCCACCAGTGCCCTAAGAGGTGCAAAAAACGCCACAGACTTTATTTCGCAGATAAAAAGTGATTTCGGTATTGATATAGAAATCATTAGCGGAGACAAAGAGGCAGAGCTAATATACTACGGTGTAAAACACGCCAACATACTTGGGGATGAGAAGGTGCTTATCATGGATATTGGTGGCGGTTCAACGGAATACATCATTGCGGACAAATCTGGCCCCATATGGATGAAAAGCTACGATATTGGAGCAGCTAGATTACTGGATATGTTTAATCCAGAAGATCCCATTGACGGAGCTACAAAACAAAAAATCCTCACCTTTTTACAGGAGGAAACAGAGGAACTGCACCGAAAAATCAAGGAGCACAAAATTTCTATGTTAATAGGTTCAAGCGGATCTTTTGACTCTGTGGTAGACATGATAGCAGCCGATGAAAAACGGCCCTATCCCGTGGAAAAAGTCTCCTCTGAAATAAAACTTGCAGATCTGGAAAGAATCTTGGCAGAAATGGTTACCGCCAGTGTTGCACAGAGGCATGCCAGAAATGGCCTTATTAGCATGCGCGTAGATTTTATTGTAATGTCCTGCTTGTTAATTCAATCCTTGCTGCAAAACCACGCCTTCCAAAAAGTTTTACAATGTGGATATTCGCTAAAAGAAGGAGCGGTATTTAAAACCTTTTCCCAACAATAAAAACATGGCGAAAATTTTAGTTGTAGATGACGAACCCAGCATAAGAAGGTCGTTAAAAGAAATTTTGAGTTTTGGCTCTAAAAGAATTGGATAACGGAAATTACGACCTCTGTTTTTGCGACATCAAAATGCAGGGGATGGATGGCATTGAAGTCCTTAAAAAAAGTACAGAGCTACACCCCACCCCGTTTATAATGATTTCTGGGCACGGCACAATAGAAACAGCCGTGGAAGCCTTAAAAATTGGTGCAGTAGATTTTATCGAAAAGCCTTTTGACCTCAACCGGGTAATGGTGGCCATTAAAAACGCCC
>JBMYJC010000041.1:7653-9369 GCA_049594055.1 Luteibaculum sp.
TAAAAAGCTGGAGTCTCAATCCAACGAATTAAAAAAGCGAATCCGTAAAAAAACCAGCACGGAAATTATTGGAGAAAGTGCGGCCATAATGGAAATTAAGGAACTCATTCAAAAAGTAGCTCCTACGGAGGCCAGAGTACTAATAACCGGCCCCAATGGCACAGGAAAGGAATTGGTAGCCAGACAAATTCACGAACTCAGCAATCGTTCATCTGAGGCTTTTATTGAGGTAAACTGTGCAGCCATCCCTTCTGAATTAATTGAAAGCGAATTGTTCGGGCATGAGAAAGGAGCCTTTACCTCTGCTATTAAACAGAAAAAAGGAATGTTTGAGTTAGCGCAGGGAGGAACAATTTTTCTGGACGAGATTGGAGACATGTCCCCAAAGGCACAAGCCAAAGTTCTAAGAGCACTGCAAGAGAACAAAATAACCCGCGTTGGTGGGGATAAAGACATCAATGTAAATGTCCGTGTACTGGCAGCTACCAACAAATTGTTAAAAAGTGAAATAGAAAAAGGGAATTTTAGGGAGGATCTATATCATCGTCTGGCAGTTATCCTCATTGATATCCCACCATTAAACCAGCGAAAAGACGACATCCCCTTATTAGCAGAATATTTTCTTGAAAAGGTTTGTGGAGATTATGGGATTCCAAAAAAGACCTGTACTAAAAACGCCATTAACGCGCTTCAAAAACTAAATTGGTCTGGAAATATCCGGGAGCTAAGAAACGCCATTGAACGGCTAGTCATTTTAGGAGCTGAGGAGATTAATGAAAAAGATGTGGAAAAGTACTGCACTTCATAATTAAACTTTTCCACCTTTCTTAATAAAACAAAATAATCCAATTCCGTATTTTCCACAAGCAACCTTGGAAATCTTTCAAGCGTCTATTCTATAGGACGAGTTGTTTTATCGGATATTAATTCCGAAATTTTACAACTAATTCATAACCCATTTAAGACACATTACTATGGATTTTCTAGATCAAGCAACAGAATTTTTGGCCAACATGAGCATGGGCCTAAAACTTGTTATCGCCCTTTTCATTTTTGTTGCCAGCGTGGCGCAATGGCGACTGTACGAAAAAGCAGGACAACCCGGATGGACCATATTTATTCCGGTGTATAACTTGGTGATTTTAAACCGCGTAGTGGGACGACCTGCTAACCATGTATGGTACTACTTTATCCCGGTTTTTAATATTTACTTCATTTGCCGCGTTTGGATTGAAGTGTGCCAGAGCTTCGGGAAAACCTCAATCGTAGATTACATATTTGTAATCCTTTTTAATGGCTTCTATATCCTTAACCTAGGTTTATCCTACGAGGAAGAATACAAGGGTCCTGCCTACGGAAAAGAAAATAGTAGCGGAAGCGCACTTGGCAAAACTGAATTCGCCTAGTTCTCCTCGCTACTACCTGCATAAGCTTCAGCAAGCTGGAGCACCTCCTCAAACTTGCTGGTATCTTTACCACCAGCAGTTGCTAGAAAATCTTGACCTCCGCCTCCACCTTTAATTAGGTTGGAGGCTTTTTTTATGACTTCTTTTGCGCTATACCCTTTTTCCAAAAGGTTCTTTCCTACTGAAACAAACAGAATCGCCTTGTCATTCTGGTTTCCAAGCAACACCCCAAGAGTATTAGGGTGATTTTTAAGCTCAGTGGCTATCGTTTTAAATTGATCTACATAGTCATTGGATCGCAAGGCAATAA
>JBMYJC010000042.1:0-9322 GCA_049594055.1 Luteibaculum sp.
GAAACTGGGACACACGAAGATTTCAAAAAGGTTATTCTGGAAAAAATTGCACCGTTTACCGATGTGCCCATTGTATTTACCTCAACTATAACCAAACAAAGAATTCACAAGGCGCTGGAAACAGCTCTAGATGTGTACAATAGCCGCATGCAGAAGATTCCAACCTCTAAATTAAACGAGGCATTATTGGAAGAGATTGAAAAATACCCACCTCCGGCCATCAAGGGAAAATACATCCGTATAAAGTATTGCATGCAAATTCCCACACATACACCAGCATTTGCTTTCTACTGCAACCTACCACAATATGTGAAGGATCCTTACAAGCGCTTTCTAGAAAATAAAATTAGAGAGCACTTTAATTTCACCGGAGTCCCAATCAGCATTTTTATGCGCAAGAAATAACTAAGCGCTCTTTTTTAACGGGAATAAAAATGTAGTTCCAATGCCTTTGGTGGAGCGCACGTCCATGGTGTAGCCATGCGCATTTATAATGTGCTTGCAAATGGATAATCCCAGACCACTACCGCCAGTATGCCTTGAGCGGTGTTTATCCACGCGGAAAAATCGTTCAAAAATCCTGGGTATATCCTGCCTATCTATTCCAATACCATTGTCCGCAACCTCTATTAGCACATCTTCATCAATATCAAAAAAGCGAATTTCAGTCTCACCACCTTCGCTCTTAGAATAATTGATGGAGTTCACCAACAAATTGGATATTACCTGACCCACTCGATTTGGGTCTGCATGAACATAGATTGGTTTGTCGTATTTCTTACTGAACTTGAGCTTAACATTGTGCTCTTTGGAGCGCATTTCAAGAGAATCCATGATATCCTGAGCAAGACTCACTATATCAAAATCCTCCAGGTTTAATTTAAGTTGGCCGGACTCAAGTTGCGAAATGGAGTCCAAATCCTCTATCATGGCCACCATGCGTTCCACACTTCTGGAGGCCTTTTCTAAAAACTTTTTATTGATTCTGGGATCATTCATCCCCCCTTCTAGAAGCGTAAGAACGTAACCCTGAATGGCAAAAATTGGAGTTTTTATTTCGTGAGCCAGGTTACCTATAAATTCCCTTCTAAAATTTTCTTTTTCCTTTAGAACCTCTATTTCCTTGCGTTTATCATCGGCCCAGTCAATAACCTCACGGTTTACTGTTTTAAGCAAGTCCTTGGAAAAGTTCAGGTTAAGCTCATCGCTCTCCTTTTTTAAACTCCTAATGGTTTTATAAATCAGGCGAATTTTGGCAACGATGAACTGCTGGATAAAAAAGGCAATTAGGAAAAAAGAAAGGAAGCCCGCGAGAATAGGAAGGGCTAACAACAAAGCCCAGTTTACCTCCTCCAAAAAAAGAAGATGAACCGGCAATGATACCAGGAGGAAAAAGCCGGTTATAAGCAGTGAACATTTTAAAGCGACAGACTTTGGGCTACTGTCGTATGATATAAGCTTAGGCTTCAATTTTATAACCAACTCCCTTAACTGTTTTGATGTACTCGTCTCCTATTTTCTCCCGCAATTTACGAATGTGTACATCAATTGTCCTATCGCCTACAACAACCTCATTTCCCCAAACGCTGTTTAAAATAACCTCGCGTGTAAAAACTCGGCCTGGCTTAGAAACCAGCAAAGCCAAAAGCTCAAACTCCTTTTTAGGCAAAGACAACTCAGAACCCGATTTGGTTACCAGATATTTTTCTTTGTTGATTTCGAGATCACCCAAGTTAGTCGTAGACACCTTTTCCTCCTCACTTCCCGATCTTCGCAATAAGGCTTTAACCCTGCTTATAAGCACTCTTGGTTTGATAGGTTTAGGAATATAGTCATCTGCACCAGCTTCAAAGCCTGCTATTTGAGAATAATCCTCACTCCTTGCCGTAAGAAAAGCAATTAGCGTATCGGAAATTTCAGGAGTAGAACGAATAACTGAGCACGTTTCAATACCGTCCATTTCTGGCATCATTACATCAAGGAGGATAACGTGTGGGCGAAATTTCTTGGCTATTTCTATCCCTTCCTTCCCGTTGGTTGCGAACTCAACTTTAAAATCTTCCTTCTCAAGGTTGTATTTTATAATGTCAATGATGTCCTGTTCATCATCCACTAAAAGTATTCTAAAGTTATTGTCCTCCATTTTCCACGTGTTGGTATATTCGTTGCAAAACTAGATTTTGTTCAACCAGCAAAGTAGGAGCCATTTTAAGGAAACGTTAAATGAATTCTAATGGATATTTAAATACTTGGTGAACAATGCTCAAAACCTAGCTTGATAACAATTCGGTAACATTCAGCTTATTTTTAGCCAACCTTTAGTCAATCACATGATTCAAAAATTTCTGCTTATCCCCTTTATAGCTCTCGGCATTTTTGGTATGCTCATATTAAGTTCCTGCAAAAAAGAACGAGAAGGTTGCACCGACCCTAGTGCAATGAATTATAATCCCGAGGCAGATAAAGAGAATAACTCCTGCGATTACAGTACCTCATTTACATTGAGCAGTGGCACTTTTAAGAACCTCGCAAAAACCTTTGTGACAATAACCGATAGGGGCAATGGTATTGGAAATATCACCTTAGACCCAAGTAAAATTTGGGTTCTAAATGGCAATGTATTCGTTAATGAGGGGCAAATACTGGAAATATTACCTGGAACTATTGTGTTGGCTCAGGAGAATGCCAAACTAATTGTTGCACGAGGAGCCAGAATTGATGCTCAGGGCACCTTAGAAAACCCCATTATTTTCACCCATGCAAACGACACCAAGCTAGATTATGATCTCCAGCAAAAAGGTAAATGGGGAGGTATTGTTCTTTTAGGGGAAGCTCCGCTGAAAGCTGTTGGTTCTGAGAGTATTTTTGACCTCCCGGAAGGGGCGGATTCAAGGTTGCAATATGGAGGAAATAATCCAAGCGATAGCTCTGGAACTTTAACCTATGTTTCTATCCGGCATGGTGGTGGATCGATAGCCGGTTTAAATATTGCAGGCGTTGGGAGCGGCACCACCCTAAACCACATCGAAGTTATTTCTACCAACGCTGACGGGATTGCATTTTACGGTGGAACGGCAAGATTAAAACATGCTGTTGTAAGCTTTGCAAACGGTCACTGTTACTCCTTTAGAAATGGCTTTCACGGTATGGGTCAATTCTGGATTTCAGTAAAAGATTTGAATGGAGGTCTGAATGGCGCAGACCACGCTGATGGTGTGTTTTTGGGAATGAACCAACAACCTCAAACGCCTGCCATCTACAATTGTACATTCTTAGGGGGAGGTGTCCAGAACAATCAAAAAGCCTTAAGCTTTTACGAAGGCGCTGGTGCAAAATATTACAACAGCATCTTTGTGGATTGGAGTCTTGGAGCGATGATGGAAAAAACCATTGAAGAGAGTAGTTCTGACCTTTTCTACAGCTCTCATTTAGAAATTGCAAACAACAGTTTTTACCAAGTGGCAAATGGCAGTATATCTCGTATGTACGAATTGCAAATTGGTTTAGGAATAAGCCCCAATGATTCCTTAACCACTATTGAGGATTTTAGAGATTCTTTTCAGAGCAAAAATAATTCAACTGCTAACCCTGGGGTTAACAGAGCGGGAATTACTGCAAATAATGGCCTTAATGTTCGTCTTGCTCCCGACAACGGATTCTATACTCCTCAAGTAAGTACTCGAGGAGCGGTTTCAGAATCTTTATGGTTTAAAGGTTGGACTAAAACGGATGAAGAAGAAATAATCCGTTAGCAAAAACAATTCTAATAGCGCTTGGTTTGGACAACCTCCCCAACCTCGTTATACATCTCCCATTTACCAATGGGTTTCCCATTCCTATATTGGTATTTATACCGTAGATTCCCTTGCTCATCCCAGATTTTCCAGGTACCGTTTCTTTTACCCATGGTGTAAGAAATTTCTGCTAGTTTCTCTCCATTTAGGTCGTATTGGTGCCATTTTGAGTGAGGTTTATTGTCTACAAACCACCCGTCCATTACCAATTTTTCTTCTTGATACTTTTTTACAGGTCCGTTTAAGCTCTCATTCATCGTCAAATATTCATAGGTGCTATTTTCCGATGCATTGTAATAACTGGTATACTGATCCTCTAAGGCTTTATTATAGTTTTGAGCCCCCAGCCCAACACTCAAAATTAGGCTGATTACTAATATTATATTTTCTCTGTTTAACATTGGTGAAACAATTTCTTAACACTAACTTAACATTAAGAAACGGGATATAAAAGCCCTTGTTTCAAAATCACTATGCCTAATGAGAGATTTTCCTACAAAAATTCCTAATGAACTGGAGAGCAGAGAATTCATTTTGCTTAAAAAGCAGTTAGTGAAGGATTTTTTACCTGTAGAGATTGAGTTAACACCAGAATCGGCTATCAATTTGGCTTCACTTTTGAACCTGGTGCAACAAACAGTACAAGCTTTGCTAGAGCAGAATCCAGAAATGCTTTTCTCTATTATCTACAAAATTGACATCCCCGAGGAAATAATAAAAAAGGCGATCATAACTGATCGCCCTTCGGAAAAAATCTCAAGATTAATTGTGTTAAGAGCCTATCAAAAAATATTTACCAGGCTCTATTTTGGACAAGCTTAATTAATCTGCAACTATTACCATACCATACTTTCGTATGGTCTCTGTGCTGGTAATTACACGCGCTTTAACCATGTATGTATAACCTCCTTTAGAAACGGTTTTACCGTTAAATTGTCCATCCCAGCCTTCATCAATCTGGTCGCTATAAAACAACTGCTCTCCCCATCTATTGAATACGTAAAACTCATATTCCAAAAGTGATTCTTGCGGCAGCGTTAGCACCGGTTTGAAGATATCGTTTGTTCCATCCCCATTTGGAGTAAATGAGTTGGGGATATAAAAAGTTAAATCAGGTTCTACGGTGAGCTCCCTTGTTATACTATCGGTGCAACCAAAGGAAGTACTAACCACGAGTTTTACATCATAAGTTTCATTTGGAGTTACTGGAAACTCAAATGTTGGATTGCGATCGAAGCTCATTCCAAGCGTATCAAAAAACCAAGCACTATTGTCAGCAAGATCCGATCTATTCTCAAAACTTACCACATGTAAAAGGTTGGTAGGAATAGCGGGATCAAAGACAAATCTTGCATCCGGATTTGGCTGAACAATGACGGTATCTACAAAAGTTGTATCGGTAAAACAACCTTGGTCCGTTTCAACACGAACATTTAAATCGATCCCTCCAACCATTTCTATTTTTGGAAAGAAAGGAGCATTACAACTGTTAAATACCTGTCCATCCTCAAAAGTCCATGTGCAGGTGGAATTCGCAGGGGTTTGAATGCTTGGATAAACCTCTAAATCCAGTGGAGCACAGTTCTCCGCATTGTTAAAAGAGAAATTAATTACAGGCCTGTCAAATTGTGTTACTTGCCCCGACTCGTTAAAGCCATCGGTACAACCCAATTCATCAGTTACCCTAATCACATTTATTGTTACCGTTTGCCCGTTATCTGATCCCGGAAAAACAAGATCATTATTACCATTTTGAAGACCTGTGTATATAGAATCTAAACCTGAAGAGCCAGTAACATGGATACTAAAATCATTTCCACTACCTGTGGTTGAGACAACAAAAGGTATATCATCGCCTGTGCATACCTCCGAGGTTACAGAAACTAAACTCAGATCTGGAAGAGGATTTACGGTATAACTGGTGGAATTACCTGTACCCACACACTGTTTATTGGAGCTAGCATCCCTTATTTCAACACCGGTGTATGTGTTTACTCCGGGTACAAAACCCGGTAATTCAATTGAATCTCCACTCACTATTGGAAATGTTTGAGAAAAGCCACCGGGTCCTTCAACATCAATTTCAAAAGGTGAAACTCCTCCGCTTACGGTAACCTCAACTTTGGTGGATTCCCCTTCACAAATATCTGGGGATGTTCCCATTGTAAAACTCGGGTTCTGTGTAACGAAAACGGCTTTAGTTCCAGAAGCAACACCAGTACAAACCGCGTCCTCCAGGTTTATTGGTTTTAATACCATGTTGCTATTGGCAACAATATTGCTAAGTGTCAGAGTTTGCTCATTCGCAAACCGATCATCCTCTATTATTGTGTTAGTGATAGTATCTATTAACTGCCAGGAATAACTTTGATTAAAGTTTACGGACAACTTTATCTCAATTGTTTCTCCAGCACAAACTGTAGTATCGCCACCGTTTAATACACT
This sequence comes from Luteibaculum sp., assembly GCA_049594055.1. Classification (GTDB taxonomy): domain Bacteria; phylum Bacteroidota; class Bacteroidia; order Flavobacteriales_D; family Luteibaculaceae; genus Luteibaculum. Next base: position 6,240 of record JBMYJC010000042.1, read on the forward strand.
CATTGTAGGAGATGGTAATACGTTTGCAACCAAAGTATCATCCATGGCTCGCTGGCAGCCAAAACCATCTATCACTCGAACAAAAACAAGTGAATCATCATCTGCCGGTGTAATTCTAAAAGTATCACTAGGTTGATTGTACAATGTATCATATACTAGTGATCCGCCATCAATTTTATATTCCAGAGCAAATGGTCCATTTCCAGCAAGATCAAAGGGGAATTTAAATTCCGAACCTAAACAGAGGTTTATTCTCTGGTCGCTTCCTGCATAGTCCGCGCTCGGTAAACCATTCCAACGGATTACTACCGGAGGTGTAATATCCAAACATGGATCGTTATAATTTACTCCACCCGCACCATTCTGATTACCCATTACCATACTAGCGTAATAGAATACATCAGGTACTAAAGGTGCTTCTATTGGGAAAGTGGTTGTCTTTTTCTCCAATAAAATAGAACCAATAGGATCATTTGGATTGGAATACACAATAAATACAAAGTCATCATTTGGATCGTGTACCGAATCACTTGTGTTTTTAGTGAAGGAAATTGGAGAATTTCTACACACTTGAACAGTATCTTCTACTATGGTACCAGCGGCTGTTATACAGGGGCACTCATAGGTTCCAGATAAGGTAAAGCTACCGCAGTTATACTGGTCGCTGAAGGTAAAACTGTAATTCGATTTATTGGCTAAGGGAGCGGAAGTGAAAATTCCGGTAGAACCGTCTATGGTACCTGCACTACTAGGATTTACCGTCATACTTGCAGGATCTCCACTCAACTGTATTTCAACGGTGTAGAATGCGGCATCTCTGGTACAGTTGAATACCAAAGTACCTGGAACAGAATCTACAGGCTGGTGGAGCACAAAGTTAACCGACTCCATTACCATTACATCGGTACAATACTTATCTCCTATTTTGAAGATGTTGTATGTCTCCGAATTATCTGGCACGAGTTGGATGGTATCCCTCTGTCCTAAATTAGTATAGCTTAATGTGTCCCCAGATGATTGCTCAATCATGCTAAGATTATAAGGTGCCGATCCGGTAAAATTCAATGCAATCCGCACAGGATCACCGTCACAAACATCTTGTTGAAGTTCGTTTGCGGTTATCGTGGGTTCCCTGAAAAATTTAACAGGAGCTCCTTGGCCTACTGAAACACAACCTTGAGGATCGTAATCTATACTTCCATTGGGCAAGGGTCTTCCCGCAACAGGCGATAAATAGTAGGTTTTCCCATACTGCATTCCTGCTTTAAACGAAAAACTAGGAGTTTGAAAACTATCTACCGGGTTAACAATAGACTTACCACTTCCTTCGTGTAATACAAAATACAGCGTGTCCTTTGGATCACCATTAGTTGGAGTTACCAGAACTGAGTCATCGTTAAAGGTGAGATTTGCAACATCCGTCTCACAAAACTCCTTTAAACTGGTATTCATGGTTCCTGAGTTGGTAAAACACCCACAGTTTTTAAAGCCAGTAATAGTCACCGGACCACAACCATTAGCATCATCAAATGAAATTGTGTAACTCGTTTTGGTAGGATAATCCGCAGTAGATTCGAACACTCTAAAAGCCCCAGTCCCGCTAAATGTTCCTCCGGCAGAGGTGTAAGAATCAGGATCACCACCAAAAGCCGTAAAACGCACTTTATAATCTTGTAGCTGTTCGCTACAATCTTCCACAAGATCTTGAAATTTCGGGGGTTCGTTATAATCTACCGTTGCTATTGATGTAAGCTGATCACAATCGGGACCAGCGCTTACGGTATACTCAAACTGATACTCGCCTTCTACAGCTCTGTTTGGATCAAAATTCCCGTTTACCAATGCTCCAGAACCATTTAAATCTCTCCATGTACCGTTAGGGCTGGGATTACCGCCAAGCACGGTCTTAAGATCGAGTAATCCTGTCCCGTCACAAATACTAATTTGACCATCCTCTCCTGGATCAGGATTTTGTAAAACCTGCAATACAATTTGATCCGTTTTGTTGGAAGGACATGCTGGATCATTGGCATAACGAACGTTGGAGATGGTGAAAGTTGTAGTGGTAGCAGCATTTAATGCAGCTTCATATGGATTGCTATTTATGTTGTCATAGCTATCTGTGTTCCCACCTCCGGAAATATCAAAAGCATAAGGACCTGACCCCTGGAAATCTATTAAGGCTGTTCCACTTTCCCCTTCGCAAACTTTAAGGGTATCCTTTTTGAAGTTTGGATCTGGGATTCTTCTAACTATAACTGGCGTTGCTTCAGTATTAAAAACTGCGCAAATATTTGGATCATTAGCCGTAAAGGAAGTAATGGTAACGTTAAAGCCGTTGGGAAAACCTGTATTAAACGGAACATTAATCAGGCCGCCCGTAGGGGGTAAATCATTACGTGTAACTGAATTATTTCCATTGCTTAAAGTAATAGTGTAGCTACTTGAATTCCCACCTGTGATCACGATCTCTACAGGCACTGTGTTATTAAAGCAAATGGTATAATCAGGATCTGCTATGTAGGCGCTATCCTTTGGGTTTACCACCAAATTCATGGTATCCCTTTGGATACAACCCGCGGTATCCTGAACCTCAACTATATATTCCGTGGTAGCTGCGGGACTTGCACTTGGGTTAGAGGTTGTACGATTGTTTAAGCCACCACTTGGTTTCCAGTTATAGGTTAGCACACCATTACCGCCAGAACCTGTTGGTGTTCCACCAATAACGGCAGTTTCTTCAAAACAAATTGTTTTATCCACCCCGGCATCAGCATTAGGGCCATCAAAAATGGTAATGGGTTTGGTTATGGAAATGCTACAAGGTCCTGGATTTTGGTTGTCATTGGTAACAGTTAAAGTTACTTGATATACGCCAGGAGCTGAATAAATATGGGTTGGATTGGTACTGGAAGTAAAAGTTTGAACCGTTCCATCTCCAAAGTCCCACTCCCAGGTGGTTATACTGGTTGTACCCGTTTCATCATCATCATCAGACAAATCCGTAAATTCTGCTTCCACCCCAATACATACATCTTCTTTTTTATCAAAGTCCGCAACTGGGCAAATAGGACAGGTAGGGA
>JBMYJC010000043.1:0-9288 GCA_049594055.1 Luteibaculum sp.
TAGTATGTATACAGCTCCAGCAGCTGCCATATAGTTTTGATCGTTTTCATCTTTTTGATTGAGTTCATCACTCACCAATACAAAATCATCAAAGATGGAAACATCGGTACCCAGGGTAAAACCATCCGCAGGTTCGTAGCTATCCACTTCTGTCCATTTTCTATCTCCTCCTCTTTTAAACAGGAAAGCTCCGCCATCACTCCCATATCCTTCCATTCCAGCCACCATATACTTACCGTGGCTTGCTAGACTCTCCCCCAGTTCATCGTCTGAATTCCTATCCGAATGCACCAATTTTTGAACCTGAGACCATTTTCCGGTATTCTGTAATTCGTAGATGTAAATGGCACCAGCTCTTTTAACGCTGTCCACTCCAACCGAATCTTTATCCTCCCAATATGCGCCAGCTAGAATTTGATTAAAATTTATGGCAACGTCACTGCCCAAACCTCCGCTAAAGCGCTCTCTATCGTTAGCTACTACTTTTTGCTCGTTCAGATAATTTTGTCCCTGAACTATAAAATTCAAACTCAAAAGCGAAAGAAAAAGAAAGCTATTTAAACTTTTCATTGCATTAAAATTTGGGTGAAATTAGGCATTCCACATCAGAACGGTTTAACCTTGGTGTTAAACCCCTGATTTTGTAGTACCAAGCTCCCGGTATGTATGATTCGGCTTTCGTACACTTTATCAGATTTCAATCCTACCTTCGCAGCATGAGCAGTGTTAAGGCGGTTTACTTTCTGTTGCAAAAAGAATTTAAGCAGGAGCTAAAGGATAAAAGTGCTTCCTGGGCTATCCTGCTCTATGTGCTTTCTTCCGTTTATGTTGCTTACCTGTGTTTTCAGCAAGTGCTCTCGCTAAACACCTGGGTTGCCCTGCTTTGGGTAATTGTGCTATTTGGCACTTTAAATGCCACCACCCGCGTGTTTGATAAGGAGGCAAATGGTCGTACCCTATTGTTAAACCTTTTAGCTACTCCCGCCCAGATTGTTTGGTCTAAATCTTTGTTTGCCGTTGCCCTAAGCCTCTGCGTTTCCCTGGTGGGAGGTGTAAGTTTCTTTTTTTTGTTGGGCAAACCCAACCCAGATTTGGTTCTGGTAAATCTGCTCTTCTTTTTTCTTGTCCTTGTGCTAGGATCCGTTGGTTTGGGATTCCTTTTGGTGCTTATTAACGGAATAGCCTTTAAAAGCGGGAGTTCCTTGGGGCTTTCTACCATCTTGGCCCTCCCGGTTGCTATGCCTCTGTTGCTACTTTTAATTCGATGTTCCAAACTGGTATTGCAAGGCCAGCCTTTTGAAATTTTTCAGAAATATTTTCTTTCGCTAGGGCTGCTGGATGGGCTTATTGTCATGCTCTCATCCTTGTTATTTCCGTACCTTTGGCGCGATTAATGACCACCTTTCTTAAACATAGTTGGAAAGCTATAGCCCTTGTTTTGGTGTTATACGCAGTATTATGTTCCTTTTTTCTTCCAATGGCCCCTGGCATATACCAAGCCCAAAGCCTTGGTGTTAAAGGTGATTTCCTGGTTTTAGAAGTTAGTGGATACAACAGTCATTTTGAAGCTGGTAAAAACACGCTTTGGTTAGAAAAGAAAGGATTGGCGCCTGTAGCGGCCACCGCAGTTGATGTTGCAAACTCCAATTCGCTTAGTGTTCAATTTCCCCGCGAACAGTTTAGCCAAGCTGCATCCTACAACCTTTGGTTGCACAACGAAAAGGATAAAACGCTTTTTCTTCCACAGGCAGTTTACCTTAATCCAGAGCAATTACTTCCCGATTCACTGCAGCAGAGCACTGCAAATTTTAAGCGGGAAGATTTTATAGAAGCTAGAAAAGGATTTGAAATCCCCTATAAATCCATTTTGTACGAAACCATTCGCAATTTGAATTTCCATGTTTGCATGTGGTTTGTTTTGCTTGTGCTAATGACGGTTAGCCTGGTATATGCTATAAAAACCTTAAACCGAGGTTATGGTCAGAGCGATCTAAAATCGCTGGAAGCAGCTCGGGTGGGTTTATACTTTGCATTGCTGGGAATTTTAAGCGGCAGCGTTTGGGCAAAATATACCTGGGGCGCTTGGTGGGTTAACGATCCTAAGTTGAATGGCGCGGCATTAACTGTTTTGGTGTACGCTGCTTACCTCGTGCTTCGTCAATCGGTGAATGACCCGGAAAAGCGCGCAAGACTGGCTGCGGTGTACAACATTTTTGCCTTCGTGTTAATGATAGTTTTTATACAGATCCTGCCGCGTTTAACCGATTCTCTGCATCCTGGCAACGGAGGTAATCCTGCTTTTAGTCAGTATGATCTGGACAACAATTTGCGGGCCGTTTTTTACCCGGCAACGCTGGGTTGGATTCTACTGGGCATTTGGATCTGGAACCTAAAAACGCGCATCAGCTTGTTAACCTTTAAAAATGTTTATGAAGCGTAGAAACTTCCCGATAATATTAGCGGTTCTAGCCTCAAACTCGCTTTTTGCAAACCAAGGGCAAGTGCAGGAATTTGATGGGAAATACGGAGTTTTTGCAGCCGTAGCCTTAATTGTTTTGTTCGGTATCTTTCTTTATCTGATTCGCTTGGATAGAAAGGTGGCCAAACTGGAAAAGAAAAGTAAAGAAGATTAGAAGGGATGAAAAAATCACACATTCTAGGTTTAATAGTGATAGCACTCTTGGTGGGCTTTTTAATTAGCTCCATCTATGATAGCTCTACCTATGCAGATTTGAATCAAGCTTTCGAAAATCCACAAACAGAATACCATGTGGTGGGTGTTTTAGATCGTTCTTATCCGGTGGAATACAACCCGCTGGAAAATGCTCAGCTCACTCGTTTTAAAATGATTGACAACAACGGAGATACCGCACTGGTGCATCTGTTAAAAAGCAAACCACAAGATTTTGAACGTTCTGAGAACATTGTGGTTATAGGCAAAGCAGAAGGGGAGGCCTTTACTGCAAATGATATCCTCGTTAAATGCCCCTCAAAATACAACGAGGAAATGGAAATAAGCACTAGCTCACTCTAAGCCCATGGATTATATTGGGGAACACCTTTTGCCAGGTTATTTAGGCAGGATTAGCATCATTTTAAGTTTTGTTTTAGGTCTCTACGCTTTTACCATGGCGCTTTTAGCGCAAAAGAATGGCAGCGAAAAATTCCTAAAGACCGCAAGAGCTGCATACCTCGGGCAAGTACTGGGAATTGTAGTGGCCAGTGCCGCATTATTCTATCTCATCTTTAACGGTTACTTCGAGTACGATTACGTTTGGAAACACTCCAACAAGTCGATGGACATGAAATACATCCTGGCTTGTTTTTGGGAGGGATACGAGGGAAGCTTCCTGCTCTGGCTGTTGTGGCAGGGCTTATTTGGACTTTTCTTATTTAAACGAGCCGGAAAATTTGAGGCGGTGGCTTTAGCGGTTTTCGCTATGGGTCAAGTGTTGCTAATTTCAATGCTTTTAGGCGTGTATTTGGGAGAATGGCGCGTGGGAAGCGACCCCTTTGTACTCATGCGAAATCTGCCCGAATACGCTGGACTTCCGTGGACATTCCTTCCAGATTACCTTGAAAAAATACCGCAGTTTCAAGACGGTAGAGGCCTTAATCCTTTGCTCCAAAACTATTGGATGACCATCCATCCCCCCATTATTTTTATGGGTTTTGCAGGATGCCTAATCCCCTTTGCCTATGCATTTTCCGGAATTATAAACAAAGATTACCGCGGCTGGATAAAACCTGCCATGCCTCTTAGCTTATTTGCTCTGGGGATTCTTGGGGTTGGTATTTTAATGGGTGGCGCATGGGCTTACGAAGCTCTAAGCTTTGGTGGTTTTTGGGCCTGGGATCCCGTAGAAAATGCCTCGCTTGTACCTTGGCTTTTATTGGTGGGAGCCATCCACCTCATGCTGATAAACCGAAGAAAAAATGTGCATTTATACAGCCTTTTTCTTTTTTCCATGGGCGCTTACGCCTTGGTGGTGTATTCCACTTTTTTAACCAAAAGCGGGGTATTAGGAGACAGCAGCGTGCATTCGTTTACAGACAACGGAATGTCGGGCCAATTAATGGTTTACCTAAGCATTGCGCTGGCAACCCCGGTTTATGGAATGCTTATTGACCGCGCCCGCAAACTTCTTTTTGCCCTCTTCCTCCTCACAACCCTCATTTTGCTTGCTTTGGTACCGGAATCGGGTGCAGTGATTGTGTTTTTCTTGGTGGGACTTGTTATGTTCTTATTGCTTGCCAGACAAAACCCACTTTTTAAGTCGGAAAAAGAAGACAAATTGTTGTCGCGTGAGTTTTGGATGTTTGCCGGTGCATTAGTGCTTTTTCTTAGTGCCATGCAAATAAGCTTCTCTACATCAACTCCGGTGTACAACCTATTGCTAAAACCTTTTGCAGGGATCTTCATGGGCTTGTACGAAAGTACAGGATGGGAATTCCTTCAATCTTTGGCTACATCTAAATTTGCTCCGCCCTCGGAACCCATAGCGCACTACAACAAATGGCAGGTGCCTTTTGCTATCCTCCTGACCTTGTTAATTGCCCTCACCCAGTTTTTGAAATACAAAAACACTGCCTTTAAAACCTGGGTTAAAGATTTGTTATGGCCGGCCGTTATCGCGCTTGCATTTACAGTTTTGCTCTCTTGGATCTATGAATTTAAATGGCAGGAAACCGCACTGATTTTATTGCTTTTTGGAGCTTGTTTTGCGGTATTATCCAACCTTTTTTACCTCATCAAACGCCTAAAATGGAACTGGAGCGAAGCGGGTTCTTCGCTTTCTCATATTGGCTTTGGGATGATAATTCTTGGTGCCTTAATCTCCACAGGAAAAAGCATAGAGATTTCTGAAAACACCTCGGGAATAGACCTGGCAGCTCTAGGAAAAGAGTTTAAAAACAACGAGGATATCTTGCTCTTTAAAGGAGATACGCTAGCCATGAACCGTTATTTTATTCGGTATAAGGAAAAGCAAAAAGAGGATCTCAACATATACTACGAGGTAGAATACTTTACGCCAGTAGAAAACTTCTACCACAAGGGAGATTTAGTGCTAAACCAGGGATTGGTGTTCCGCTGTTTGGAGGATCATAATCCAAGCAATTTTTTGGAAGATCGTGAGCGTTTTTGGGAGTATATCAACAAACCCACTCCTGCCCAATGGAACGAAGCTAAAACCTGGAATGCAAAAAAGGCCGGTGATAAACAGTTCAGCCTTTACCCAAAAATTCAGCTGAACCCAACTTTTGGAAATGTTGCAGAGCCCTCTACAAAACATAAACTCCACGAGGATATTTATACTCATGTGCGTTGGGCAGAGCTAGAACAACCCACCGAAGATACCGATGGTTACCTTCCTGCTACTGAGCATGAAATGGCCAAAGGAGATACCGTGTACACCTCTCAGAACATGGTAATTCTGGAAAAATTACGGGTGATAAGCGATTACGAAAAATATCGCCTGGCGAAAAACGACCTGGCCATTGCTGCCGATTTAAATATAACCAGCAACCAAGATTCGGTTTACAAAGCAGAACCCCTGTTTATTCTGCGCGATAGTAGTTTGGTAGTTCCAGATATAGCCGAGGTTCCCGAGCTGGGTCTTAGAATAGTGTTTAGCAAAGTAAACCCCGAAAGCGGAAAAATTAACCTCAGCATAGCCGAGCACAAGGACAACCGCAAGGAATTTATTGTAATGCGCGCTGTGGTGTTTCCCGCTATAAACCTATTGTGGCTTGGATGCATTATCATGGCTATAGGCATCTTTAGTTCTGTATATTCGTACGCATCCAAAAAATCGCGTAAGAAATTTGATAGGGCCCAAGAATGATGAGATAAAAATTGCTGTGATAGGCGCAGGTAATGTTGGCTTGCACTTACACCGAGCTTTATCTCAAAAATTCGTACACGTCCAGATATTCTCCAGGCGAGAACAAATTGAATTTTTAGGAGAACGGCTTTTACCAAAACCCTTGGCAAGTTTTAAAGGAGAGGATTTTCAGCTCTGCTTTCTTTGCGTACCCGATGATGAAATTGCTGCTGTATCTGAGGATATTGCAGTGCCAAACTGTTTATTTTGTCATGTATCAGGCACTAAGGCCCTGGCGGAAATTAGGGCACCGCAACGGGCAGTAGCCTATTTTTTCCAGAGTATTTCTGCCGCTGATGAAAAGCTGGATTTTTCCAAAATAGATTGCTTTCTGGAGTATGAGAGCGACAAGCACGGAAAACTGCTAAAACAAATTGTTAGGAGTCTTGGCAATCCTACACACGAATTGAAAAGCGAGGCGAGAGAAAAACTGCATTTGTGTGGTGTTTTAATCAACAACTTTGGCAACCAACTTTTAGACATTGCTTCTGTACTCCTTAAAAAAGAGGGAATAAGCATGGAAGTTTTGCAAAGTCTCTATCTAAAAACCTTTGAAAAGGCTTTGCAGCTCGGGCCAAAGAACTCCCAAACCGGACCGGCAAAAAGAAAAGATGCCGGAACCATCGACAAGCATTTAAAAATTTTAGGCCAAATGGATAGCCATTCCGAGAAACTTTACCGCATTTTTACGGAGCGAATTCAGGAAGCACCCAGCAAAACATGAACTACAAATCCAAGTTGAAGGACATCAAAAGCTTTGTTTTTGATGTGGACGGAGTTTTTACCAATAGCCAGGTAATACTGGAACCCAATGGCGATTTATTACGCGCCATGAATACCCGCGATGGTTTTGCCATTAAAGCGGCACTGGATCAAGGGTTTACCTGTTGTATTATTTCGGGTGGACGCTCGCAGGCGGTGCGCTCCAGGCTGCTGGATTTAGGAGTAAAAGATATTTACCTGGGCGTTAGCAATAAACTGGAAGTACTGGAAGAATACCTGGAAGACGAAAAGCTTAGTGCCGAAAATTGCGCTTACATGGGAGATGATATCCCCGATTATTACGTTATGAAACACTGCGGTCTGGCCTGCGCTCCCAAAGATGCTTGCCAGGAGATATTGGATATTGCCCATTATGTTTCGCCTTATCTAGGTGGACATGGCTGCGTAAGAGATTTAATTGAACAAACCCTCAAGGTACAGGGCAAATGGTTTAAACCCGTTTAAATGAAAAAAGCCTGGCATTTTATTAAGCTCTCGCGGCCGCTAAACCTGCTCATTATAGCAGCTACCCTTTTTGCTATGCGCTATTGGGTGGTATATCCGCTTTTGGCACCTAAGGGCTTGGAGTTTATCAGCAGCTGGAAATTATTCAGTGTGCTGGTTCTAAGCATTGTGTGTATTGCGGCAGCAGGTAACATCATCAACGACTATTTTGATACCAAAACAGATGCAATCAATAAACCCGATCGCCTGATTGTAGGCGTAAAGCTGGATAGAAGAATAGCACTTTTTAGCCATGGCATCCTTACCTTTTTAGGTCTCTTTTTGGCTGCGTACTACGGATGGCAAACTGGCAGTTTGCGCTTTGTTGTGCTGCATGTTTTTGTTGCAATCTCGCTTTGGTACTACTCCATTTACTTTAAAAGAGAAACCCCACTGGGCAATTTGGTAATTGCCACCCTAACTGGACTGGTACCCTTTACCGTGGCCTTCTTTGATGTTTTCCCCCTTATTAAACAAGTGCCGGAATACATTAAGGAGGAAATGATAGAACAGGGCTTTTCGCTGAGTTTTTACTTTAAGGTGATTCTTTTTTTCCTTTTGGGCTTTGCTCTATTTGCTTTTCTGGGGAACCTAATTAGAGAGATGTATAAGGATCTTGCCGATTTGGAAGGCGATAAAAAATCTGGCCGCAGAACCCTTCCCATAATTTGGGGAGAAAATGTTACCCTATGGATTATTGCCGGATTGCTAATTATTTGGACTGCCTCCTTGCTTTGGGTGGAATTCTCTGTGCTAAATACCACCTTCTCTAAATTTTACCTGGGTCTCGGCCTCTGGCTTCCAATGATGCTTTCGGGGATCATCGCCTTTCGTTCGCCTAAGTCTAAAACCTACAAGTTATCTGCTACCTTGGTTAAAATTGTTTTATTGCTGGGACTGGGATTTAGCTATTTCCTGCAAGACATCATTTTAGGTTAATTCCAAAACTCCAGGCTGTTTTGAGCAAAGTATTTCTTCCAAAAATAAAAGTGGTTCTCGGATCTAAATCCCCCCGAAGAAAAGACTTATTGAGTCAATTGGGATTAAATGTGCGTGTAGAACCCTTAAAAGTAAAAGAGACCTACCCCGAGCATTTAAGCCCAGAGGAGATTGTAAGCTTCCTTGCTGCAAAAAAGAACGATGCCTATAAAAGCTTTGGCCTAAATGAGGTGTTAATTACCTCAGATACGCTAGTATACATCAACAAAGAAATACTGGGAAAACCCAAGGACCGCGAAGAGGCTAGAGATATGCTTGAAAAGCTCTCTGGAACAAAACACAGTGTATTAACTGGGGTTTGCATAAACGGTATGGGCATTTACAAAAAGAGCTTCTTAGCCCGCACAGAAGTGAGTTTTAAACGGCTCAGTGCCCCCGAGATCAATTACTATTTAGACAACTTTAACCCTTACGATAAGGCAGGTGCTTACGGGATTCAAGAGTGGATTGGTATGGTTGCAGTAAAAAGAATTGAAGGCTCGTATTATAATGTGGTAGGATTGCCCGTTAATAAGGTTGTAAAAGAATTAATTGCCATTCATGATACCATTACTTAAGCACAAATTGAGCCTTGCTCTAGCCTTATTTTTGTTCACATTTTTAGGAAGCGCCCAAGAGTATAGCTCCTACGATGCTGTGTTATTTGCCAAGGATAAAATTTTGGATTTGCGCACCGGGATGGTTTTTACCGGCAGGTTGCAGGAGAATTATGCCGATGGGAAAACAAAGGCGGTTTCGCTGGTAAAAAATGGAAAGCTGGACGGTACCACAAAAACATTCTATCCAAGCGGCCAAACCCACTTTATCATCAATTACAGCAAAGGCAAATTGGATGGAATCCTTACAGAATACTTTAGCAACGGAGAGCTAAAATTTCAGGGAGAAGTACAAGGCCAAAACCGTTATGGTGGTAACGATCTAAAAGGTTTTCTATACGCTTATTACGAAGGCCCCATCTACAAGAATAAATACAAAAACAAAGGCAGAATTCAACTCATAACAGGCAATGGACTCGCTCCCTTTTTTAATGCTTATTTGCCCCCCAACGAGATTGAAGGCTATAGGGTATTTGAGAATAAACTGGCCAACTACGGAATATTTATAGAAGACAGCCGAGAAAACCTCTGTCCCGAGGTGA
>JBMYJC010000044.1:0-8773 GCA_049594055.1 Luteibaculum sp.
AGGAAAATAATCTTGGGCTTGTAGTCGCGGTATTTATCTCGCATTTTGCTTTTCCAGTTCTCCAGTGCCTGCAAGGTTTTTTCCCTGTCCGCCTGGCGTTCCTCCTCGCTTGGAAGACCATCTTTTAAATAGGCTAAATAATCTACCCGATCTACCTCATAATTCATTCCAAAAGCTCTGCTCTCCTTATTAAGAAAGCTAGAGGAGGATGAAGCAGAATTAATGATTATGAAGAGCAGTACCAAAACACTAATCGTCCAACCCTTAAACCAGGAGTAAAGGGCTGAGATGATCATGAGCAACATGGTAAACAATAGGAAAATGCTAGTGGCTGCTGGGATTACAAAGAGTGCATATTCGCGTAAGGTGCCAATCGCTAAGAAAGAGAGGATGAGAAGAATCTCAAAAATGGAAGCATTAATGTGGTTTTGGGCAAGGATTCTTGCAATGATTTCATTGTTGTAGTGTATACTGTCCCGAGCCAAACCTATTTTAAATGGATGTTGCAGGTAGGTTTCCACGCGCCAGGTTCTGCGGTTCTGACGGAGATTTTGCCAGCGCTTACTTTCTTTTTTAATACTGTCTTTGTCCTTAATAAGTCCAAAACCCTCACTCAAGCCTTTTTTATTCTTGAAAAACTTAAAAATGTCCTTATTGGTGGTTAGGAAATATGCGAAGGAAAGCAGCATAAATATGCTAAGGCCCACTATAAAACCCAAGAGATTAAAAAACACCTCCTTTTGGCTGAGTAGCTCTTTGCCTAACTGATAGTTTGCGGAGCTAATGCAGTAAAAAACTATAAAGGCGAGGGGAATAATAAAGTTGTTGATGCTGAATTTTAAAAAGGGCCTGGAGAGTGAAGCGATAAATGGAAATCGAAACCCGTGCATGATGTAACTGTAGAGGTTAAAAGCGGTAATAAAACCACCTGTAGAAAAACCTAAAATCCCATAGGATAGGTAGTTCGTTTCACTTAAATATTCCGGGAATAAAAAAAGGATGGAAACACCGTATTTACTGGCCACTGAGCCATTAACGAAGGCGATTAACATAACCCATGATGCAAGAAGCAAGTGGTTTTTCTTTAGGTGGAGAACTACCAGCTGGAAAGGGAAAAAATAGAACAGCCTGATGAGTCGTTCCTTGAAAGAAATGCGTGTTAATGCCATTTATTGCTGCGCCCTTATAAAGTCTGCGGCCAGGTATGCCGCGGTTTTTGGTGTTAGTAATTGCTCGTCAGCAATTCCCTCCGAGATGTTTAAATAACCCACGTTCACCTGCGATGCAATATAGGAAATCAAGCTTCTTAGTGTACTAAAATCTATACCAATTGGGCTAATGGCGCTACTGTGTGCAAAAGCAATGGAATCCAGGTCTATTTCAAGTCCAAAAGCTAAACTGGAGTGCAGCTTTACGGCAATCCATTGCTTCAAATAAGCAAGTTGATTGTCTCCGGCAGGGAAGTCCTCTAGAAATAAATGCTGCACCGTCTCCTTTTCCATGCTCTCCAACATTTTTTGGCCATTGTAATTCTTGTGCAATCCTAACAGGTTATACTGCTTTAAGTAGCCTTCTTTAAAGGCATAAGAGAATCCATTGCCACTGTGGCGACCCTCCAGGTTTCTGAAATCTGCGTGGGCATCTATGTTCAGGCACTGCACCGGAGCATTCAAGGCTTTAGAAAAGCTTTTAATTAAGGGGTATGAATTGTTATGTCCTCCTCCAACAAAAATTGGAGTCTTTCTTGCTTTAAAAATGGGGACAAGGATTTCGCATAGCTGCTTATCTAGGCGACTCACTTGTTCTCTCAATACATCTACAGATTCGGTCACTTCCAAATCAACTGGTTTTATCTGACCAAGAATGGCTAAGTCGTTCCCCTGTAAATATTTATTGTGCTGCATGTTGCAGAACTTCTTTAGAAACTCTGGAAAAAAACTTGTTGCACCACCACGTCCTAAGTTTGCTCTGGGGCCAAAATCTTCTAAAACCCCTAGCAGAACAAACCTACCTGGGAATTTTTCCAATTCACTCTTCCAATTGCCGGTGAACCAGGTGGCTTTTTCTCCAATTTTTTCCTCACCCGCTCGGTTGGATACAAAAAGTTTGGGGTCTAAAAACTCGAGCATCACTGATAAATTTTGCCGTTTATTATGCGTTGTTCCACCAAATTCTCCCCAAAAGAGTAAGGGATGTAATTAATGCTTGGGATTTTTTTGGTCAGAATTAGGTTGGCATCCATACCTATAGAAATCGATCCCAATTGGTCCTGCAATTCCATAGCATGGGCGGCATTAATGGTAAGTGCATTCAGTGCCTCTGCAGGTAATAAGCCCATTTTGATACAAGCCAAACTAAATACAAATTGCAGATTTCCAGAAGGAGTGGAGCCAGGATTGTAGTCGCTGGCCAGGGCCAGTCCTAAATTACTTCCTATGATCTCACGAGCTGGAGTATAAGGTAGCCCTAAGAAAAAGGAACAGGAGGGAAGGGCAACTGGAATACAATTTGAGTTTTGCAGGGCAGTTAAATCCTCTGAGTTCAAAACCTCCAGGTGATCTACACTTACAGCATTTTGTTCCACACACAATTTAATTCCACCCATGGCATTAAATTGGTTCACATGCACCTTAGGTCTTAGGTCGTATTTGGCAGCAGCTTCCAAAATGCGCTGTGTCTCTTCCAACCCAAAGTAATTTTTCTCACAAAAGACGTCTACGTAGTCAGCTAACTTTTCACTTGCCACAGCGGGCAACATTTCATCGATAATTAATTTTAAATAGGCCTCTTTGTTTTCCTTGTACTCCTTGGGGTATGCATGGGCTCCTAAAAAGGTGGCTTTCACAGGAATGGGCGAAGTCTTTTTAATCCGTTCAATTACCCTTAACATTTTTAATTCGGCTTCCAAGCTGAGTCCATAACCGCTTTTTATCTCTATGGCGCCAGTTCCCATTAAGATCACTTGATGCAGTCTATGCATCGCGCTTTCAAAAAGTTCGTCTTCACTGGCGTTTTGCGTAGCCTTTGCTGAGTTTAAAATGCCTCCACCTCGTTTTGCAATATCCTCGTAACTCAGCCCTTTTATTCTATCCACAAATTCTGCTTCCCTGGTTTTTGCAAAAACCAGATGGGTATGGCTATCGCAAAAGGCGGGTAAAACAAATTGCCCCTCCGCATCAATAATCTCCAAACCGTTCCAATCGCTAATTCCTTCCCAGTCCCTCATGGGCCCAAAACCAGCGATTTTTCCGTTTTCCACGGCTAAAAAAGCCTCTTCCAGAATCTCTAGTTCCTGCATGTGCTTTCCACGCAATATTTCATTGGAATCTCTAATCCCGACTAATCCTTTTATGTTTTTTATTAGAAGTCGCTTCTGTTCCATTTTCACAAATTATGCTGTGCCCAAAGGTGCCATTTTGGCGGCTGATGGGGAATGCTATTTTTGCAAACCTTACAATATTTTTCCTATGGCTGTGTGGAAGTGGTTTAAAGAAAGTCCATTGCATGTTAAGATCATCGTTGGACTCATCGCGGGTATTCTATTTGCAATACTCAGTTCCTGGTTGGGATTCAGCCAATTTACGGTAGACTGGATTGATCCATTTGGAACTATTTTTATTCGGGTGCTTAAGATGATAGCGGTTCCACTGGTGCTGTTTTCCATCATCAAGGGTATTACGGGTCTCTCCGATGTAAGCAAACTGGGCCGTTTAGGATTAAAAACCATTTTAATCTACCTGGTAACCACCATCATTGCTGTATCGGTGGGCTTGTTTCTGGTAAATACCATTGCTCCAGGTAAGCTTATCGATCAAAACCAGAGACAGGAGAACAGAGCGCGTTACGAAGCGTGGGTGAACTCTAATGATGACGTGGAATTGATCGATGAAGGTGATATGCTGAGTGGCAAAATGGAAGCAGCAGAACAGCAAAAAGAGGCGGGGCCACTTCAGTTTTTGGTGGACATGGTGCCGGAGAATATTTTTAGCTCGGCAGCCAATAATGGCCTCATGCTTCAGGTAATTGTTTTTGCCATTTTCTTTGGAATTTGCCTGTTATATATCGATCAGAAAATTGCCTCTCCAGTATTGCAGCTCGTGGATGGTTTTAATGAGGTTTTCCTAAAAATGGTGGATATCACCATGAAGGCAGCTCCCTTTTTTGTTTTTGCACTCCTTGCTGGAGTAGTTTGTAAAATGGCTGGGGATGATCCTTACAAAGTGATTGAAATATTTAAAGGATTGGGTTGGTACTCATTAACAGTAGTGCTAGGATTGGCAGTAATGGTATTTGGTGTGTATCCACTTGTTTTAACTTCCTTAAAAAAGCGCCTATCCTACTTTGGATTTTTTAGGGCCATTGGTCCTGCTCAAATGCTGGCCTTTTCCACCAGTTCAAGTGCTGCAACGCTACCTGTTACCATGGAATGCGTGAACGAGAATCTTAAGGTTCCAAAATCGGTGAGCAGTTTTGTGCTTCCTATTGGTGCAACTGTAAACATGGACGGTACTAGTTTATACCAGGCTGTGGCCGTTGTTTTTTTGGCGCAATTCCATATGGTAGATCTAACTCTGGCTCAACAGCTTATGATAATCCTCACGGCTACATTGGCTTCCATAGGGTCTGCCGCTGTTCCCAGTGCAGGGCTAATCATGTTAATCATCGTACTGGAATCGGTGGGATTAAATCCAGCTTGGATTGCCATTGTTTTCCCGGTGGATAGAATTTTAGATATGTGTCGCACCGTGGTGAATGTAACTGGGGATGCAACAGTGTCTGCGGTTATTGCCCAAAGCGAACAGAATTAATTTAGGATTAACAAAGTCATTGCTATTTTTAGTCCCCAAAGCTTAAAGCCCCTATGAAAAAAGTACTGGTTGCCCTCCTCATTTTACTTATCCTTTTAGGCGCCTCTGTAGTTGCCTTGCCCATAATTTTTAAGGATAAACTAGTAACCCTGGTTACCAATGAGGCCAATAAAAATCTTAATGCTGTTCTGACTGTAAAGGATTTTAAAGTCTCCATTTTTAAGGATTTTCCTAACATTTCGGTTGCCCTAATGGGATACGATATTTCGGGAGTTGGTCAATTTGAAAATGTTTCACTTGTAAACGGAGAGGAGCTGGCAATTTCCTTAAACCTATTCAGCTTGTTAAGTGGCGATGGATATGAAGTGGAAGGCATTTATCTGGAAAAGCCTAATGTGTATGTGTATGTGGATAAGGAGGGCAATGCCAATTACGATATCGCAAAGCCCAGCGAGGAGGTAGAAGAGGAGAGCCCATCAACTGAAGAGGAAGGAGACATCCAGATTAAACTGAAAGCCTGGGAAATAAATGAGGGGAATTTGACCTATGATGATCATTCCCTTGAAGTATATACCGCACTCAAAAGTTTTAATCACAGTGGATCGGGCGATTTTTCTCTGACCCAATTTGTTATGTCAACCCAAACCGATGCAAAGGAGTTTGACCTGGGCTATGCTGGAATGAACTACTTAAGTCAAACCAAACTGAATTTGAGTGCTGATTTAGATATTGATCTAGACCGCATGTTTTTCGGTTTTAAACAAAATAAGCTCGTGCTTAATGATCTAGAACTGGGTTTCAATGGAAATGTAGAAATGCCTGGTGATGATATAAAAATGGATTTGGCGCTTAACTCCTCTCAGTCCAGCTTTAAAAATTTAATCTCCCTGATCCCCGCGGTGTTCCTGGAGGGTTATGAAAGTGTTCAGGCGGATGGAGAATTTGCCTTAGATGCCAGTGCAAAAGGGATTTACAACGATAATACTTACCCGGGCTTCGATCTGAATTTGATGGTGAAGAACGCATCGGTTAAGTACCCCGACTTGCCTGCCGCCATTACTCAAATTGCATTAAAAAGCAGGGTTAGCTCCGCTGGTGGAAACGATTTGGATAACGTAATCATTGATATCAGCAATTTCCATGCAGACATTGCCAATAACCCTATGGATTTGTCTTTGTACGTTACCACGCCATTATCTGACCCTAACATTGACGCAAAGCTATACGCCAAGCTAAACCTGGAAAACCTGGCAAAAGCAGTTCCCATGCAGGGGTATAACTACCGCGGAAAGGTAGACGCAAATGTTGTGATGAAAGGGAAAATGTCTTCCTTAGAAATGGAGCAATATGACCAGTTTAATGCATCGGGAAATCTTTCGCTTAGAGGTCTTGCTCTGGAGGGAGACTCGGTTCCTATGCCTGTAAAAGTTGACTCCACTTATTTGGAGTTCAATCCTCAGTATTTAGCGCTTACCTACCTACAGGCTTCGGTTGAAGGCGCAGCCTTAAGTGCTTCAGGCAAGTTGAGTAACTACATGGGCTACATCTTTAAAGATCAAGATCTTACCGGGAATTTAGACTTGTACAGCGACTATATTAATCTAAACGCCTTCATGACCGAGGAAGAGGGTCCGGTAACCACAGAACCCGAGGCTGAAACAGAGGAAGAAATGGGTTATGTTCCCGTTCCTGGAAACATCGATTTTACGCTAAATGCGAAGGTTAAGGAGATGTTGTATGAGGACATGGTAATGCAAGACTTTGGTGGAATCCTGGAAGTGAAAAACAAAACCATTTCATTCAAAAATGTGGGCTTAAAAGCTTTGGGTGGAGAGATGGTACTTAACGGAACTTACGCTACCCCAGCAGATGAGCCCGAAGTGGCTATGGATTTTGTAGTCAACAATTTGGATATAAATACCACCGCAAACACCTTTAATACCGTAGCCAAATTGGCCCCAATTGCCAAGGCATGTAAAGGAGCCTTTAATGCTAAGTTTGGTATTAGAGGCAGGCTGGATGCCGGCATGAATCCAAAATGGGAATCTTTTAATGGAGAGGGATTAGTTTCAACCCTCAACGTTGTTTTCGAGGATTTTGAGCCCATAAACCGACTGGCGAACAAGCTTAAAATGGATGGTATGAAGAAACAGAGCGTTCAGGATACCAAAGTGAATTTTGAGTTAAAAGAAGGAAAAGTGTTTATCAAGCCGGTGGAAACGAAATTGGGAGATATTCCAGCTAAGATTGCGGGATACACGGCAATAGATCAAAGTATCGACTACACCTTTAACCTAAAGGTGCCTAGGGAAAAGTTGGGGGCTCAAGCGTCTGATGCAATTGCTGGGTTGAGCGAAAAGCTAGGAGCAAGTTCTGGAGCCTTAGCCAAAGTGATAGATGTTGATGTGTTTATTACCAATACAGTTAGCGATCCAAAAATTCGCGCTAATCTGGCGGGAATGGCTAACGACCTAAAGAATGAGTTGGTAGATAAAGCCAAGGAGGAATTAAATAAGAAAAAGCAAGAGCTTGAGGATGAAGCTAAAAAACGCTTGGAAGAAGAAAAGCAAAAAGCCCTGCAGGAGGCAGAGGAAGCCAAGCGAAAACTAGAGGAGGAAAAGCAGAAAGCTTTAGATAAGGCAGAAGCTGAGAAAAAGCGACTAGAAGAAGAGGCGAAAAGAAAAGCCGAAGAGGAGAAAAAAAGATTAGAGGAAGAGGCCAAGAAAAAGGCCAAGAATCTATTTAAAAAACCATAAGCATTGAAATTTTATCCCCCGTTTAAAAAGGAGATTCTCGGTATCTCCTTTTTTGCTTTTTGCAAAGTGCTAGGTGCGCAGGAGTTTTCCTGCTCCATGCCCGAAGACAGAAAAGAAGAAAAAATTGCACTTACTGTAATTGACACCAACATCAGTATTGCCGAGCGCCTTTCGGCATCCATTGAATTGGTTAAAATGAATTCAAATTCAACCTGGGCCCTTTTTAAAAAGACAGAGTTACAGTATTGGAGGAATTGGTCCATGCAAAAACCGGTTGAGGTATTGGAAGATGAATTTCAGGAGATTATTGAAAAATGTCCTGATGACTTTCCAATAACATATTACTATCTGGCCAACATTGCTTACTTAAAAGGTAATCCGGAAAAAGCCCGAGCTCTCTACCAAAAATTTATTGCTGCTTCAAGGGGTTTTGATGAGGTTCCACCGCAGCGTATTCAGGAAGCAAAAGAGAGTATCAAGGTGCTCGATTTTCAAGCCGAGGTAGAAGCGAGCAAAAGTGCAATCAGTCCTTATGCTTTAACTGGAATAAATACGGCAGATCAAGAGTATTTGCCTGCAATTGCTCCAGATAACTCGCAGTTATTTGTTACCAGAAAATCCAAGGAAAAGAATCTCGGGGACTTTGGATATAAGGATGTAGAGAAAATTGTTTTTTCCACTCGATTAGAAAAAACGAATGATTTTACCGCAGCGGAGGTGATGGAGTATCCCTTTAATCACGGCCCGGGAAATTACGGAGGGATGTCAATCTCCCTCACCGGAAAAGAAATTTTCCTAACCGTTTGTAACCGCGATAGAACGGGCTATGCCAATTGCGATTTATTTCGCTCTACAAAAAAAGTTTCGGCTATTGAGGGGGAAAAGATATACTACGTTTGGCGGGAATTTGATACGCTAAGCACGAAGATCAACAAGCCCGATAGTTGGGAGTCTCAGCCCAGTTTGTCATCCGATGGCAAGAGTTTACTTTTTGCCAAATACAGCGATTTTACAAATGGCATTGATATTTATATCGCCTATCGCGATAGCTCTGGGGAATGGGGTGCAGCTCAGCCTTTGGGTGGAAAAGTAAATACCGCAGGCAATGAAAAAGCTCCATTTCTTCATCCCGATGGAAATACGCTCTACTTCTCCTCCGATGGCCACATGGGACTTGGTGGATTTGACATTTTCATGTCCCGAAAAGAA
>JBMYJC010000044.1:8783-9106 GCA_049594055.1 Luteibaculum sp.
TCAATTCACCAGATGACGAGCACGGGTTAATAGTTTCTACAGATGGTAAGTACGGGTACTTCGCTTCCAATACAGTTTCTCAACAAGGAGATTTTGACATTATTTCCTTTGAGATGCCAGAAAACTTTAAGCCCGAAGAGGTTTTGGTTTACAAAGGTTTTGTGGACAATCCTGCGGATGGCGCTACCATGGAGCTTACCCGAGCGGATGGGAAAAAAATTAGAGATGTTGCTGTAGAGGCTGGAGATGGAATGTTTGCCACCATTCTTAAAAAAGACGACCTGAGTGAACCGGTGGTGGCAACGGTAAAAAAGAAGGGCTAT
>JBMYJC010000045.1:0-6936 GCA_049594055.1 Luteibaculum sp.
TATCTGTTAAGGATGGAGATAAAATCATCCACCGTAAAAACATTAATGTGGGAATGGCTACAGCACTTCCCAGTGGTGATTTGATTGTTCCTGTTATCAAAAATGCAGATCGTTACAACCTAACCGGTTTAACCAAAGCAGTAAACGATTTGGCCAACAGAGCGCGTATCAACAAACTAAAACCAGAAGAAATTCAGGACGGCACTTACACCATCACTAATGTGGGTTCTTTTGGGAATGTTTTCGGTACACCAATCATTAACCAACCACAGGTTGCCATTATGGCTGTTGGTGCCATTAAAAAGAAACCAGCGGTTATAGAAACTCCTACAGGAGATGTAATTGGTATCCGCTACTTTATGATGTTGTCGCATTCATACGACCACAGGGTGGTTGATGGGGCTTTGGGAGGAAAGTTTGTCCGCAAAGTGGCCGATTTACTCGAAAGTTTCGATCCAAATAGAGAATTATAGATACTTTCCCCAAGCCATGAAAAGCTTTCTTAGCCTAACCCTACTATTTTTCGCTCTTGCCTTTACTTGCGAAGCCCAAATTTTTGGGCGGAAAGAAAACAGTTCTAAAAAAGATGAACCCTCCAAAGAGCAGGAGGCGAAACCGATTAACACGGACATTGATGCAGAAGCCATGCGCTTTCTGGACAGTTTAGGTGTAGAATTGGGAGGAAAGGCACCTGAGAGCAAATCAAAATCTGGTGAAGGATCTTCAGGAGACGGTCTTTTATCGGGCTTTAACCCATTTGCCAGTAAAGAAAAAATAGAGACGGGCCCCTATACCGAACCGGAACCCATTATTCTGGATGAGCAGACTGCCAATGAGTACCGCGGATACCTTATCCGAAAATCCAATGACATTAAAAAGGATAAGCCTGCTATATCCGTAAAAGCCGCAGCGGATCGCTACCAATTGCAAGCTTTGAGGAATGCAAAGGGAAGTGAGCTGATGTACCAGGGCTTCTACGACCA
This sequence comes from Luteibaculum sp., assembly GCA_049594055.1. Taxonomy (GTDB): domain Bacteria; phylum Bacteroidota; class Bacteroidia; order Flavobacteriales_D; family Luteibaculaceae; genus Luteibaculum. The sequence goes on from JBMYJC010000045.1 coordinate 984, forward strand.
CGCTTACTACGTATTCGACCAAATTGTTGGTACAGACCCCAATCTAAAAGGGGTTCAGTTTAATGCGGGTTATTGCATATTACAGGGCTATGGAGATCCTGCCCGAGCAATCCCCTATTTAAAATCTGCAGTACTTAATACCACCTACAAACCCACAGAGCCTTTCTTTGAAATGGCACCAACCGATGCTATTTACTGGTTGGGAGTAGCCTACCACCGCTTAGGGGATTTGGTAGAGGCGGAAAGGAAGTACAAGCTTTTCCTATCGGTGTCAAAAGCAAAGGCTCCCTTTATTGAGGAGGCCAACTTGGGTTTAGCACAAATTGAAACGGCTAAAAAGATTTTAGTGAACCCGGGTAATGGTAAGGTTATCAATGCCGAATCCATAAATACCCCCTACGCAGACATTGCGGCCAAAACCTACAATTTTAATGGCAATCTAGTTTTTGCGAGCGCCAGAATTAGTCCTAACGAACTCACGGATACCACTTGGTTTAACACCAAAGAAGCCAGAGCCGATTACGATTTATACACGGCAGAGCGCAATGTGTACCTGGAGTGGGAAAACCCACAGAAGGTTGCGCTTTCTAAAGAATACGATGACTACCCCGTGCACGTCTCTGAAAATGGAGAGCGCCTGGTTCTTTTCCAAGGGAGATATGTCAATAGCGATATTTTCCAAGCAGAAGCAGCTTTTGAATCCTGGCAATTGGGAGGAAGGTACTTTACCAATCAACAATCGCAAGCGTGGTCTCCTTTTGCTGCAATTAGCCCCGATGGAACCATGGCTGTATTTGCTGCCAACCTGGAAGACCAGTCTTACGGTGGATTGGATCTGTATTTTGTAAAAAAAGACGACTACGGTCAATGGAGCGATCCTGTGAATTTGGGTGAAAAAATAAACAGTGCATTTGATGAAACTACCCCCAGTTTTCATCCCAATGGAAAAAGTGTGTTCTTCTCTTCCAATGGCCCAAATTCTATGGGAGGATTTGATGTCTTCAAAACTGATATTGATGAACTAGGAGTTTTCTCGGTACCGGTTAACATGAAAACACCGGTTAATTCCTTTTTCGATGATATCTACTTCTCTTTCAGCGGAGATGGTAGTTACGGCTTTGTATCCAGAAATGGAGGCAAGCTAAACAAGGGAGATTACGATATCTACGAGATCAACTTTAAAGCCATTAACTTTTCTCTCAATCAAAGCGAGGATCGTTTTAGAGGATTAGAAGATGAGAAAGCAAGACGCATTGGCCAGAATTTTGTCCAGGTTTCCAACTTGCTAACGAAAACGGCAGAAAGGATAGAAAAATCAGACCGTACGGGTAAATACTACATTATCCTACAGCCTGGAACTTCGTACCGAATTTCATATTACGAAGGTGGGAAAGAGAAGAAACAAGAAACCTTTATTACTCCAACCACCTTAGGCCTTAACGACCGAAAACTGGAGTTAGACCCGAGTGATTTTGGGAACATAGAATTGACTTTAAAAAACAGAAATCTCCGCAGCAGCCTGGAAAACGAGTACAGTAAAAGTGGCTCAGCGTTAAAATGGCAAGTTTTTGTGGATGAGGTTCCCTATGCTATGCCAAACAAGGAAGTTAATTTACTCAACCAGAACGGCCAGATATTAAAGTCATTTAAAACCGATGCACAAGGGCGCTTTACCTTCAGTTTAATCCCAGACAACCAAGATTACATCTTCGAGGTTCAAGTAGAGGATCAAGCTATCTGCGACCGCTTAAAGGTAGTATTGCAAAGAAATGATGTGCGTTTGCAGGACTACACCTACCCGGTGCATCAATGTTTCTAATAATACATGAAGTTACAGCTAAACCGTCCCTTGGCGGTATTTGATCTTGAAACCACAGGTATTAACCAGGCAGCAGATCGCATTGTTGAGATTGCGGTTATAAAATTGATGCCAGATGGTAGTCGGGAGCAGTTTTATAGCCTCGTAAATCCTGAAATGGAGATCCCCGAACACGCAGCAGCCATCCACGGCATAACCAACAAGAAAGTAGCCCTAGAACCCACATTTGAGCAAATAGCCGATAAATTGGAGGCCTTCCTCACCAATTGCGACCTCGGTGGCTTTAATTCCAACAAATTTGATGTACCCGTGTTGTACGAAGAGTTTGCCCGGGTAGGAAAAACATTGGATTTGGCCAATAGGAAATTGGTAGATGCTCAGGTTATCTTCCACCGAATGGAAGAACGCACATTGAAGGCAGCATACAATTTCTATTGCTCAAAATCGCTGGAGGATGCCCACAGTGCACTTGCAGATACAGAGGCCACCCTGGAAGTTCTTCTCGCTCAAATTGAGCGATATGATGAAGTTCCTGCTACAGTGGATGAATTGCACGAATTCTCGAGGGGGAAATCCAGAAAATTAGACATGGCTGGCCGTTTTGCGCTAAACGATAACGATGTGCCGGTATTTAACTTTGGAAAACACCGGGGAAAAAGTGTGGAAGAGGTGCTTGGTGCAGAGCCTGGATATTACGGTTGGATGTTAAATGCAGAATTTCCAACTGATACAAAAGAGGTACTAAAAAAAATCAAGGCAGATATAGACGCTAAAAAACTAGCGGAATGAAGATTATATGCGTAGGGCGTAATTACAGTGAACACGCCAAAGAGCTAAAAAACGAGATACCTAAGGAACCGGTACTTTTTTTAAAGCCCGATACCTGCCTGCTCCCAAAAAACCATCCTTTTGTTTATCCCTCTTTTACACAAGACCTGCATTTTGAATGTGAGTTAGTGGTAAAGATTTGTCGCTTAGGGAAGCACATTGAAGAAAAATTCGCGCATAGGTACTACAAAGAAATTGGCATTGGGATTGACTTCACCGCCAGAGATATCCAGCAAAACTGCAAAGAGAAGGGATTGCCCTGGGAAAAAGCTAAAGCTTTTGATTACAGTGCCCCGGTAAGCCCAAAATTTGTTCCTGTTGAGGACATCAAGAACACAAATTTTCATCTACTAAAAAACGGGACTGTGGTTCAGGAAGGAAATACGGCAGACATGCTGTTTTCTGTGGACCAGCTTATTGCCTACATCTCACAATTCTTCACTTTAAAAATTGGAGACCTCATTTTTACCGGTACTCCAAAAGGAGTTGGAAGCGTTAAACCAGGGGATGTGCTGGAAGGATTCCTTATGGGTAAAAAGAGTTTAGAAGTGGCAATCCTGTAACTATCTTACTACCTCTACAAGGCCAACATTTATCAACTCGCCTTTATTTGAGATTGCAAGTAGCGTGTACATGCCTGCATCTACCTGGACGGGTATTGCGGTTTCGGAAGGACCACTGCTAATTGCCGTGGTAAGCACTCTACGTCCCATTAAATCCACAATAACAAATTCTTCTATTTCCTCCCCACCGTGAAAAACGTTTAAGCTGGAACCCAATTGAACCGGATTAGGTCCAAAACGCAATACCTTTTCAGCACCTCCTTCTGCAAGAATACGTTGTGTGTTAAGCCATTCGTAAGCACCTGAAAAACTGGGAATTCCAAAACCCAAAACAGAATCGGGATTTTGGAATTGACTGGCTGACCGTAAAACGGCTTGCAAGTAATCTTGGGCTTTAAAACCAGGTATGGCTGCCATTAAGCGGGCACATAGCCCCGAAATAATAGGCGCTGAAAAAGAAGTACCATCCCCAAAAGTAAGTCCTCGAGAATCGTAATACTGGACATCTTCCCCCATGGCTACAACTTCAGGCTTTATTCTGCCATCTACTGTATTTCCTCTGGAGCTAAATGGACTTATTTCCCCATTTGCAGCAACAGCACCAACACTAAGAATAGAATCGGCATCGGCAGGAAAACCAATTTTAAACCACTCCTTATTCCCTTTATTTCCAGCGCTGTTTACCACCAAAATCCCTATTCTGGCAGCCTTTAAAGCAAATTGGGTAATGGGAGCTGTTTTTCCATCCAAATTAATCTTGGCATGATTCTCCTGTGGATGATCAAACTCGGTGTAACTCAAAGAGGAATTAATGATGTCAACTCCCAGGCTATCGGCAATATCAACTGCTTTACCCCAATTGTATTCCTCCTCAATTACCTCTATATCAGCATTTTCGGTTTTAAACAACAGGTAATTCGCTTTGGGTGCTGAGCCCGTAAAGGTTTTTTCATCCCCCGCCAAAATAGAGAGCACCATGGTTCCATGAGAAGAGCCCGTATAAACCGAGCCAGAATCTACCAGATTAAAGCTTCCCAGTAGCCTTCCCTCCTGTTCTATTTTTTGAAACCAGGGATATTCTTGAGCCCCTACAAATCCGGCATCAAAAACGGCAATTACAATACCTTCCCCTTGAGATTTAGATAAAAAGCTTGAATCGGAAACTAAATTGAGGTTGTAGAGCTTGTCCTCCTGAGCCACCGCTGACCCAGCCAGCAGCAGAACAAGCATTACTAATCCGCTACTTAACCAATTCTCCCATTTGATATTCCTGAACCTTTTTAATTTTTCCATCTTCAAAATATTCAGTGCACTTGCCATTCTTTTTACCAAAAACGTAATTGCAACGCTTTTTGATGGTGTGCCCCTCCATTTCCTGGTATTGGTCTTCTTCCCCCGATCTTGGATCTAATCTACTTTTTACTACCCAACGCCCATTGTCGTAATACTCAAGGTATTCTCCATGTAGCTTTTCATGCTTGTAATTTGCTACTGTTTGCGGCATCCCATTGGCATACTTTATAATATACTCCCCATTAACGGGTATTATGCTGTCCTGCCTGGGACCGCGTTTTATGATCCGTTGCTCCAGTACCCCGTCTTTATCAAATACCCTCCACTCACCTACTTCCTCTCCCTTTTCATATTTGCCTTGTAAAACGGGGTTTCCCTTTATGTTGAGCACTTTATATATTCCCTGTGCAACTCCATTGCTATAGCTGCGCTCCATTTGCAACTGTCCGCCCTCAAAAAATGTTTTCTCAGTACCGTGGATTAAATCATCTTTATATTGGGTTTCCGAGGCAATTTTTCCATCTGGATAATAGCTTATAGAAACACCATGTCGCATATCGTTTCGGTATTGTTCTCTAGACGCCACTTCTCCAGATTCATTGTAAAAAGTCCACGTAGAATCCTTTTTCTGCTCTATATAAAGCCCTTCACTCTGCTTTTTCCCATTGGTGTAATAATGCACAGCATAAGACTTATCGGCACTGCGATAGCTTAGTTCAGTCTTTAGTTTCCCGTTTGGATAATAATATTTGAAAGTACCCACCGGAACATCATCTTTAAAACTGCCCTCATACTTGGCCACCCCATTTTTATATGTCTTGCTCCACTCTCCTTGTTTACGACCTAGATCATCGATTTGGTTAATTTGTGCAAAGAGGAGGCAGGGTAAACAAGTAAAAAACAACAAGAAAGTGTTTAAGCGCATGAGATGTAAAGCTTTTGAGTTGGAACGCAAGTAAAAGAAATTTATTAATCGGCAGCCGGCACTATTGCCGTAAATTTGCACAATGAAACGTGTGGTAGTTGGACTTTCGGGTGGAGTAGACTCCAGTGTTGCAGCCCATTTACTCTTAGAACAAGGTTATGAGGTAATTGGCATCTTCATGCGCAACTGGAATGACGAAAGCGTGGTGATAAATAATGAGTGTCCTTGGGTGGATGACAGCAATGACGCATTGTTAGTAGCTGAAAAACTCGGTATTCCTTTCCAGGTATTGGATTTAAGCGAGGATTACAAGCAGAGAATTGTGGATTACATGTTTGCAGAATACGCTGCAGGAAGAACGCCTAACCCCGATGTGTTGTGTAACCGGGAAATAAAATTTGATGTTTTCTTAAACGCTGCCATGAGTTTAGGCGCGGACTTTGTTGCCACCGGGCACTACTGTCAGAAAAGCACGAGCGAGGTGGACGGAAAACCAGTTTACCACCTTTTGTCTGGAGCAGATGG
>JBMYJC010000045.1:6946-9014 GCA_049594055.1 Luteibaculum sp.
CAAAGCTATTTTTTGTGCCAATTAAATCAAGAGCAATTATCCAAAGCGCTTTTCCCAATTGGACATTTGCAAAAAAGCGAGGTGCGCAAAATTGCCGGAGAATTAGGTTTGGTAACAGCCGATAAAAAAGACAGCCAGGGATTGTGTTTTGTAGGCAAAGTGCGGCTTCCAGAATTTTTGCAGCAACAGCTAAAGCCTAAAAAGGGTAAGGTTTACAACATAGATCCTAAAACCCTGCAAGCGCAACATGCAAAAGACGAATCCAATGAATTAACCTACCAGGCTTACGAAATTGAAGCCGAAATGGGAGAAGAAATTGGACAACACAATGGGGCGCATTACTACACCATTGGCCAGCGAAAAGGTTTGGGAATTGGAGGCTTTGAAGAACCCCTGTTTGTTATTGGCACCAACACAAAAAAGAATGAAATCTATACCGGTCTCGGGGAAACTCACGTTGGTTTATACCGTAACGGATTGCGCGTTGCTGCGAATGATGTGCACTGGGTGAATCCCCAGTATGCTTTATCGAATGGCGAAGAATTGCGGTGCATGGCGCGCATTCGCTATAGGCAGAGCTTACAACAAGCAAAAGTCAAATGTGTGGATGGAGACCTTCTGGTGTATTTTCCGCAAGCTCAAAAAAGCATAACCCCCGGCCAATTTGTGGCTTTTTACCACGAAGATGAACTGATCGGTTCTGGCGTTATCGCAGAGTAAAATTTTTGGGTAACTCAGCAGCTTTTTACTAAACGGATTACTCTGTATTTGGCAAGGATTAATGCCTGGTTTCCTTTTTTCTCCGTCTATTTTTCATCCAGAAGTAAGCCAAAGTACCTACAACGGGAAATAGTAGGATGAGCAAAATCCATAAAACAGCAAGCCCTTCATCTTTATCCGAATCCCTGATGATATCTACAAAAGCCCAAATCCATAGGACAACAGATAAAATGAGGAACAAAAGCAATAAAAGTCCCATCCGACTATTTTAAGGATTATCCACTTTGATGGTTTCCCGGTATAAATACACGTTTCTATCTGGTGCATTGCGAGAAACCAACTCACCGATAAAACCCGCTAAGAAAAACTGAACCCCTATAATGGAAAGGGTTAGGGCTATGTAAAATACGGGCTGATCTGTAATTAATCTTGCTGGAGCGTGGCTGTACACAGCATACAATTTGGAAGCCCCTAAATAGGCGGCAACAAAAAAGCCTAACACGAACATCAAGGTGCCCAACAACCCAAAAAAGTGCATGGGACGTTTGCCGAATTTGCTAACGAAGGTGATGGTAAGCAGGTCGAGAAAACCGTTTACAAAACGCTCCATCCCAAATTTGCTCACCCCGTGTTTCCTTGCCTGGTGAGCAACTTCCTTCTCCCCTATTTTATCAAAACCAGCTCTTTTGGACAACACCGGGATATAGCGATGCATTTCGCCATAAACCTCTATGGATTTAACCACATTACGCTGGTATGCTTTTAGTCCACAGTTAAAGTCGTGGAGGTGAATACCACTCATTTTACGAGTGGCCCAGTTGAATAATTTGGTGGGAATGGTCTTGGATATTGGGTCGTAGCGCTTTTTCTTCCAACCACTAATTAAATGAAAACCTTCCTCTGCAATTAATCGGTGTAAATCTGGAATTTCATCCGGTGAATCCTGCAGATCGGCATCCATGGTAATTACCACTTGCCCCTTGGCCGCAGTAAACCCTTCGTTTAAGGCAGCGGATTTACCGTAATTCCTCCTAAAACGAATTCCGCGCACCTCGCTGTTTTGAGCCGCGAGGTTTTGAACCACCTCCCAGCTGTTATCTCTACTGCCATCGTCAATAAAGATGGTTTCAAAACTGTACTGGTGCTCTGTACAAACCTTTTTAATCCACTCAAATAATTCTGGAAGGGATTCCTCCTCGTTAAACAGTGGAATTACTATTGAAATATCGATACTATCCTGCAAGATCAGATTCTTTACGCTTTAGAATAGCGGCCAAAATTAAGGAAATTACCGTCCAGCGAACGAGCGACCAGCCTACTTGCTTTATGATAGACACAAAGCTCAATG
>JBMYJC010000046.1:0-240 GCA_049594055.1 Luteibaculum sp.
TGGCAAGAAATAATGTTCCGGTTTTACATAATTCCAACAGTAGAGCGAATCAGAGTAAAAAAGAAATCTCCTACGAACGTTTTGATATCAGCACTTTCAAATATTTGCTGGCTCCGCTTAATTATATTGATAACATCTTCGCTGTAGAGATACATCAAGCCGAAACTGGCAGTGATAGCTTGTATTTCGATATGGAGGTTGAATATGTAGTAGGCGCAGGTTCTTCACCCCTAGATGTTG
>JBMYJC010000046.1:250-9003 GCA_049594055.1 Luteibaculum sp.
TGGACCCTACTTGAATTTGGGAACACCAAACTCTGCTATTGTTCGATGGTATACAAATAACCCCACACAAACAGAGCTTAGTTATGGAACAGATCCACTCACATTAGGCCAAACTTTTTTTGATTCAACGGAAACCAGAGAGCATATTATTCAATTGGACAGCCTTGATCCAGCCACTAAATACTATTATCAGATTGAGGGAATACCAAGCTACATCAACGTTCCTGGAACCCAATACTTTAAAACATCCCCCCTACCTGGCAACTCGGTAGATACTAGAATATGGGTGCTTGGAGACTTTGGAAATTTACTCCCCACCCAATTTGTTGTATACCAAGATTACCTGAGAAAAAATGCAGGCAATGAAACCGATCTGTGGATGTGGTTGGGGGACAATGCCTATGATAAAGGGACATTTGCAGAATATGAGAGCAATGTTTTCGCGATATATCCAGAGGTACTTAAAAACCACATGGTTTGGCCAAGTTTAGGTAACCACGATGTGGAATCGTGCAATACCTTGATTGACGAGGGGCCTTATTTCGATTTGTTTAGTTTACCTAGTAATGGTGAGGCAGGAGGAGTTCCTTCTGGTACTGAAGCGTACTACTCCTTTAACTATGGAGACATCCATTTTATTTGTTTGGAGAGTACAGATAACAACCGCATGCCTGGTGGCGCAATGCTAAGTTGGTTACAGGAGGATTTAAAGAAAAACCAAGCCAAATGGACTGTAGCATTTTGGCACCATCCACCTTACAGTTACGGAACGCATAATTCCGACACCGATGGAAGAATGACACAAATGCGGGAGCAAGTAAACCCCTTACTTGAAAGGTATGGGGTTGATCTGGTTCTTACCGGACATAGCCACGATTATGAGCGCTCGTATCTTTTAGATGGACATTACGGCTTGGGAGAAAGTTTTAACCCTGATAGCCATACTGTAGGAGGCTTAAAGAGTGGGAAAATGGAATTGGAAGAGGTCTATGTAAAACCCAGGCGAAGAATAGGAAATCATGGTACCGTTTACGCTGTGGTAGGTGCGGGAGGATCAATTTATGACGAAGGTAGTTTGGATCACCCTGCTAAATATTATTCCAGTTTCACACCAGGATCCATGATATTAGAAATCTCAGGAGACACGCTGCATGCAAGTTATCTCGGAATAGCAGACCTAAGCGGAGCCGAAGATGAATTCTACATTATAAAAGAGGAACAGAACCTGAATTGTGATATGGTGATTGATTTAGGCCCCAATCAGTTTTTATGTAAGGGAGACTCCATCCAAATTGGAGTGGATGATAAATTTTGGACTTACACTTGGAATACTGGGGATAGCAGTAATGTTATCTGGGTAACAAGCCCTGGCACCTATACGCTGGAAGTTGCTGTTTTTGAGGGCTGCACAATTACTAGCAGTATTGCGCTTACAGAACCCAACTTGACACTGGTTCCCCGCAATGACACTATAATTTGTGCAGGAAAAAACCTGGTTTTAAATGCAAATGGAAATTTTACCGATGTGTTATGGAGCAATGGATCATCTGATGACGAAATAACGATTACTGATGCCGGAACTTATGTATTAACAGGAAATTTTGGCGACCAATGCACTTTAATGGATAGCATCATGGTGGAACTAGAAGATAGTCTGGATTTAAACCTTGAAATTCCGCTTGGCGACAGTTTAATAACTGGAAGTACTTACCTGTTTTTAGATAAAACAGAGCGAGTTAAAAACAGAGTTTGGGATTTTGGCGATGGGAATTCCTCGAGCCTGGATTCTGTTTACCATAGCTACAGCGCAGCAGGTAATTATACGGTAGAATATATAGCCCAAGCCGAAGTGTGCCGCAGTTCTAAAAGCAAAAATTATGAGGTGAGTAAATTAGTTGGCCTATCAGAAAACTTGCCTTTGGAAATAAGGATTAAACCCAATCCAACACAGGGCTTAATTGAAATTTCCGCCAACTCAATTGTTATCCAGTCTATAAAATTGATAGACGGCAAGGGAGTAAGCTTAAAAGAATATCAAAATACAGGTGCTGGGAATTGGGTAATTGATATCAGTGAATTTGCAAATGGCTCTTATTGGTTGCTACTTGAAGCTGGAGATAAAGAATATGCCAAAGCTATTTTGAAGCAATAAAAAGGAAGGAGCCTAACCTCTTTATGAACAAACCCAAATCCACCATTCGCTACTCGCAAACTATTTAAAGAGGCCGGCTCCTTCGCCCAACTTAACTGTAAAATAAAGTACTAACCCCAGAAATCGCAGGGTACTTAACTAACTGGCCACAAAGCGATTAAGTTGCGCTCTGCATGTTATTATTTCTGAATATCCAACGAAAAACTACCTGGAATCTTTGAACGGTAATTATTACCCGTTGAAGTTTAGCAGTTTATCCAAACTTTCGATGGAAACTGCGTGATAACCCGGACGCGCCTCCCTGTATATTTCCAAAGCAAATTCTGTTCGATCCGTATTTTTTAAAGCCCGATATAAGGGCATTAAAAACTTCCGTCTTCCCACTCGGGTTAAAAATTCTCGCAACCGATCATCTACAGCTTTGTAATTTGCATATATGGCCAGTTCCATCCAGGCACAAGCAATCTCACTATTGCCGCTTTTACTAAGACCAAATCGTTGGTCCAACTCCTGAAGTTTATTCTGATTAACATCCCTGGGAACTCCTTCTATAAAGCGAAGCCACTCATGCGTAGTCCATTTTTCCACCACTGCGATGGGCAAATCCTTCCCTTCCTTCCAATCTTTAAATGCATTGTCCACCATTTTAAAGCGCTGAGAGACTGGAGCTTCTGCGGTTTTTGGCAATCCACTTTCGTAAACCCAGGTTTCTACTTTCAAGGAATCATACAATTCCCTTCCAATCGCCTGCTGTAATTTGCTTAAGAAGGCCTCCGTATCCATCACCTGGAACTTATTTTCCGAGAAATACTTCTTAAGAAATTCATCCCAATTCTCTCTTCCCCATGCGTTTTCAATTTGCTTCAAAAGATTAAATCCCTTTTCATAAGCGATATCGGTCATTCCGTCATCGGGATCACGACCAGCGAGGTCTAACTTTAGCCGGGTATCCGCAGATTGCTCTCCCAACATTTCGATCTCCTCCCTTAAGCTGGAATACCCAAGAGCAGCTAACATTTTTGCGTAGTCTTCACCAGCTATTTCTTCTATTATACGGTTCTCAACATAAACCGTAAATCCTTCATTCAACCAGAAATCATTCCAGGTTTTGTTGGTGACCAAGTTTCCAGACCATGAGTGAGCTAATTCGTGTGCTATGAGGCTAGTAAGGGACCTATCCCCTGCAATAATAGTGGGCGTAGCAAAAGTTAAACGCGGATTTTCCATCCCTCCAAAAGGGAAGGAAGGAGGTAAAACAAGCACATCGTAGCGACCCCAAGCATAAGGACCATAGAGCCTTTCGGCATCATTAAGCATTTGCTCCATGTTGTCAAATTCCCAGGCTGCAGCCTCTAATTGCCCCGGCTCTGCATAAACACCAGTTCTTGGTCCAACAGCCTCGTATGCAATGTCTCCAACAGCTAACGCCATTAAATAACTGGGGATGGGTTGGCTCATTTGAAATTTATATTCGCCTGATTCATTTTTTGATTGTGGATTCTCTGCACTCATAAGGGCCAACATGTTATTTGGAACCCTAACCTGTGCATCATAGGTAAAGCGAATACCCGGACTGTCTTGACAAGGAATCCATGTTCTGGCTAAAATGGCTTGCGATTGCGTAAACAGAAAAGGATTCTTCTTACCAAAAGTTTGTTCGGGTAAGGCCCAAAAAAGAGCCCTTGCAGAAGTAGGCGTTGCATACTCAATGGCAATCTTAACAGTTTGAGCCTCCACACCAGAAACATCTACCATCAGGGCAGATCCCAAGATCTCATCAAACTCCGACATACGCCAGGAAACTTCTTCACCATTCAGCGATACGTTCTTTATAACAAGCCGGTAGCTGTCAAAAATTACCTCCTCCGAATTTTTGTTCAAATCCACCGTCCAAGTGGCTGTTGCCGTTATACTACGCTCCTTAAAGCTAACCTGTGCATCCCAACTTAAATGCGTCACTTTTGCTATTTCTGGTTGAGAATAACTGTGGGGATCTACCCCTGTTTGGGCTTTACTCATAGGCTCAGGACTTGTACAAGACAAGAAAACACTTGTAAATATTACCAGGTAGACTAAATATTTCATATCTCGCAAATTAGCATGTATTTTACCGCAAAGTGCTAAAGAACAATAAAACTTAGGTATGCGAATTATTCTGAAACTAATCATCAATGCCTTAACCATATTGGCCATGTCTCATTGGTTTAGCGGTATTGCGGTGAACTCGTTTTTTACGGCCGTGTTGGTGGCAGTAATTATTGCAATATTAAACGTGTTAGTAAAACCTCTGCTGGTAATCATTACAATTCCTGTTACCATTCTTACACTAGGGCTCTTTCTAATTGTCATCAACGCAATCATTGTTAAAATGGCTTCCGCTCTGGTGGGCGGATTTGAGGTGTACGGCTGGGTTCCAGCCATTTTATTTGCCCTTATCTTGGGCTTCATCAATGCTTTGTTGGAGGCCGATGGCAAGAAAAACAAAGAGTAAACCATTTATCAGCACTTCTTAACAGGATCTTAATTTTTAGGAGCACTTCACTTTCAATTGTTGTTAGACTTTTACCGACTGATTAATTTACAACACGCCCTATGGTAAAACGTCTATTTTTTCTTGCATTTATTGCTTTTAACCTTTTAAGTCAAGCACAGGTCCCTATAACAATCTGGAATTTTAACGATGAAGATTTAAGAGCCGATGATGGCTCCTTCCGTAACAATACAATTTCTTTGGTAGGCGGTGCCACCAATACTTTTGCCTCTGGCATGGTAGATGGGGGTTCTAATGATCCTGACAGCGTAAACAATCGCGCACTAAATACCAGCAACTACCCAGAACAGCTTATGGCTCCTAGAACCGCTGGGATAGAAATCCCCGTCTTTTTTGGACTTTTTGAAGGTGCCAGTATTTCATTTGACCTACGTGCGAGCAATACCGCTGCAAATCAGTTGTATTTTGAAGTTTCGGCAGACGGTGGGGCAAGCTGGAAAAATGCTGGTTCTTATGCCCTGGATAGCGCCACAACCTGGAGAAAAGTAAATGTGGATTTACGCTCCTTTCCTGAATTAAATCGCAATGATTTTCTTTTCAGAATACTCACAGATTTCTCTGCTGCCAATGAATATTCCCCAGCGAATAATCAGAGCAGCTATGGGCCCAACGGAACCTTGCGTTTTGATATGATTGAAGTTTTTGCCGATCAAATGATATCGGTAGAAGAAAAACAATTGGCTAAACCTTTTCAGTGGACCGTAAATAGCGAGGGAAACCTACGGTTAAAAATGCTTTCCGAGGTAGATAGCATCGAATTGGTATCCATTACTGGAGCAAAAATTCAGATCATAGAAAACCCGAGTAACGCAATTTATCAAATGCCTTTACCTCACCCGGGAATGTACTTCCTGCGCGTTGTAAAACAGGGTCAAATGTTTGTTCAAAAAGTAATCCGCTAAGCCAATATTCTTCATGAAATCCTTGATTCTAAAATCAATTGCCGCCCTAAGTCTTGCGGCCTCCCCTTTCTTTGCCATGGCGCAGAGTATCCTGCCTACTTCTTGGGATGCAGATGGAAATCCTCCCATGGGCTGGTCTACTTCCGGAACGGACAAATACGCCAACAATGGTAACAACGCGCGTCCTTCCATTTCTTTTAAAGCCACTGGGCAAAGGGTGGATATTTATTTTTCTGATGTGGCTGGTGAAGTCGAATTCTATCTAAAAGGTCAAACTTTTAATGGAGCCACCTTCCAGGGTACTTTTGAAGTACAGGAAAGTGCAAATGGCAGTACTTACACCACTGCTATTAGCATTGTGGACAGCCAACTGCCTGCAGATAAATTCACTCGCTTTGCATTTACCGCAGATCCTAACTCCAAATACCTTCGCTTTATTCACACCAATAAGGTGAGTGGGTCCAATGTAGCTTGTGATGATATCCTGATTAACAAACTATCTCCTACAGGACCCGATTTCAACTTTGTGGATTTAGGACAAAGAATCCCACTCAACGGAGAAATCCTCTTTGAAGGCGATTTGGACGTGCGCACCGTGGGTATCGTCAACATGGGAAATAGCAATCTCTCCATTACCAGCAGAAACCTAACCTTGAATGAAGGAAGCAGTTTTAGCCTCACAGATTTAAGCAACTTAAGCTCTATTGCACCTGGAGACACGGGTAAACTTGATATAAAATTCCAACCGCCTACTCTAGAGCAGTACTTCGGTACTATTGAGTTCACGCACAATCAGCCTTTTAAGAGCCCATACATCATTAATTTAAACGGATTAGGTGGAGCAACTGCCAACGAGCCCAACTCGGCTCCATTTACTTTGCTTACCTCAGAAACTTCCACCTGGAGAAGCAAGCTTTCTTACAATGGATCCGATGCCGAATCTTACCTGATTGTTTTAGCCACCTCACCTTTAACCGGAACACCAGAAGACGGCAAAGCCTATGACCTATCTGAAACTATTGGCAATGGAAAAGTGGTTTATAACGGAAATTCTAGCAGCGCATACTTATCCAACCTAGTAGCGGGAACTTCCTACTACGTGCAAGTTTTTCCTTTTAACGGAAGCGGTAACAAGTGCAACTATAAAACAACTGGGCTTCCTCCCGTTAAAAGATTTAGCACCCCTGCCAACATGATTAGTGCTGGATATTACAACGGAATTGACCCCAGCCAAAACAGCTTAATCAGCGACTTATTTAACACCATCAACCCGCATACTCAGCAGTTTTACGACAACTACGATGAAATCTTGGTTTCCATGTTTTTGGCCAGAGATACTACCCAAGGAAGAAAGGTAGTAGACTGCGCTTATACCGGTTTCCAATACGTGTATAATGAGCCCTTTAATTTTGCTGTTTTATCGCGCGAGCATACTTATTCCTTCTCTTGGATGCCATCCCAAGACCAGGAAGCACCTTTTTACAGCGACTACCACAACCTATTGCTGGTTCATCAGGATAAGGCTAATGCTCCACGCTCAAATTACCCGCTTGGATATGTTGCAACTCCCACCTCAACCTTTTTAGAGGGTACACTTGGAAAAGATCAAGGAGGAAATACTGTTTATGAACCCCGTGATGAATTTAAAGGTGATGCAGCTAGAGCACAGATGTATATGGCCGTGGCCTACAACGGTTTAAATGGTCAAGATTGGTCTCTGCCCGATTTTATTTCCTCTGGAGTACCATATGGTGTAGATCAGGATATTTTAAAGGAGTGGCATAAAAACGATCCTCCATCTGCCTTTGAAATGAGCAGAAACGATTTTATCGATTCCCTTCAAAAAAACAGAAACCCTTTTATTGATAACCCTAACTGGGCCTGCTACATAGATTTTATCAACATGACCTACATAAGCAATCCCGGACCGGGCTGTTTAGTTTCAGTAGAAGAGCTGAATAATTTACCCTATCCCGTTAAACTCTACCCTGTTCCTTCCAATGGAAACTTTAGCCTGGAATTTGGACACAACTTTTCTGGAACTGTCCAACTGAGCGATATGCAAGGGAAAAGCTTGTTTGAAATCCAGGTAGTAGACATCACTAGCTACCAAGGGCAGCAAGATTTAAATCCAGGAATTTATCACTTGATTATTCGCGACAAAACTGGAAAACAGGCCATAAAGAAGTTACTAGTGAAGTAGTTTCCCACTAACCCTACAAGGATAAAGGAGTTTTACTAGGCGTAAAACTCCTTTATTTTTTCCAGGGCATAATCTATACAGTCTTTAGTAGTGTATCGGGAAAAGGAAAACCGAATATTGGGTCCATCCATGTGCCTTGGTTTTAGCTGTCGCAATACATGAGAACCTTTATTGCTACCACTGCTACAGGCGCTTCCACCAGAGGCCGCTACTCCACTCAAATCCAAAGTAAACAGCAACATGCTGCTTTTTGGGTGCGGAGGAAAGTTAACGTTGAGCACGGTGTAGAGACAATCATCGGAGCATTTGCCATTGAAGGCTACCTCAGGTAAGTGTTTTTTCAACTGCTCCTTAAAGTAATTTTTCAGGCCTAAAACATGCTCTTTATGGGCTGGCATGTCTTCGTAAGCCAGCTCCATGGCCTTTTCCAAACCAATTATTCCAGCAACATTTTCTGTTCCACCCCTTCTTTCTCTTTCCTGAGCTCCTCCTGTAATAAGTGGATTAAAATTGAGTCCGTGACGCACAAACAAAAAACCACAGCCTTTAGGGCCATGAAATTTATGAGCCGCACAGGTAATAAAATCTATGGGAGTTTCGGATACATCAAATGGGATATGCCCCATGGTTTGCACGGTATCGCTGTGAAAGTAGGCATCGTGCTGCTTGCAGAGTAAAGCGGTCTCGTGCAAGGGAATAAGATTGCCAATTTCATTGTTGGCATGCATCAGGGTCACCAGGGTCTTTTCCTCGGATCCAGCTAATAATTCTTCCAGATGCTTTAAGTCCACATTTCCCTTGTCATCCAACTGGACGAATTCTACTTTAATTCCTTTTTTACCAATGCAGTTGGCGGTATGCAAAACAGCATGGTGTTCTATTTCAGAGGTAATTATTCTCCGAACCCCAAGGTCGTTAACTGCGCAGTTTAATGCCATGTTATCG